>JAFGIX010000023.1 GCA_016929395.1 Candidatus Zymogenus saltonus | reverse complement strand
TGTCCCGGATTTTGGCCTACCCCTCCTAAATTGACCGGCCCCTGATATTAACTGTCCCGGATTTTGGCCTACCCCTCCTAAATTGACCGGCCTCTGATATTAATTGTCCCGGATTTTGGCCTACCCCTCCTAAATTGACTGGCCCCTGATATTAACTGTCCCGGATTTTGGCCTACCCCTCCTATATTGACCGGCCCCCCCGTATTACCATCTCTAAATATTACCTGACCCCCCCTCCAATATTGACCAGCCCCCCATATTTCAATCTCAAAATATTGTCCGACTCCCCAGAATATTGACCAGCCACACTTTTTTATTGAAAATGTGCTTGGATTTTGAGATTATACTTTTTTGTTTTTTATGTCAAGAAAAAACGGATTGGAAAAGTTGATAGTTATAGATTGGGAAGAGGGATATAAATCCCCGTTCAAGAATACGGTTCTTACGATAGGAAATTTCGACGGCGTCCACCTCGGCCATCAGGCGATATTCAGAGACGTGGTCAAGAGGGCGGGCGAGATTTCAGGAACTCCGGCTGTGATGACGTTCAATCCCCATCCGCAGAAGATCTTTCGCGGCGTGGAGCCGCCGATAATCACCCGGTTCGATGAGAAGCTGAGGCTCATCGAGCCTTTAGGGATCGAGGTTGTGTTTGTTGCGGGAAGGACGAGGGATTTTTACCGGATGAGGGCCGAGGAGTTCATAGAGGACGTTTTGGTTGAGGGGCTCTCGGTGGCCCACGTTGTTGTGGGAAACGACTTCACCCTGGGCAGAGACAGGGAGGGGGGGATCGAGCTTTTGCGGGAGATGGGCGGCAGTCTCGGGTTCGGCGTGGATGTCCAGGACGAAGTGAAGATCGGCGGGGTGCTCGTCAAGAGCACGGTAATCAGGGACCTTATTGCGAAGGGAGATGTCTACGGGGCGTCGATCTTGCTGGGGAGGGAGTTCGGGATAAGGGGAAGGGTTTCAACGGGGGCCAGCAGGGGGGGTAGCCTGTTGGGATTTCCGACCGCGAATGTCGTCTTCGAGGGGAATCTGATCCCGGCCAACGGCGTTTATGTCGTTCACGCGGTTGTTTCGGGGAAGAGGTACGGGGGGGTATGCAATTTGGGGGAGAACCCGACTTTTGGGGACGTCAAGTTCGCCTTCGAGGTGCACATCCTGGATTTTGAGGGAGACATCTACGGCGAGGAGATAGAGGTCTCCTTCGTCACGAGAATAAGGGACGAGGTGAAGTTCAAGGAGGTCTCGGAGCTGGTGGCGAGGATAGAGAAAGACGTTGAATTCGCAAGGGGAGTTTTGGACGGATTATGAAGTTAGACTGGAAGTTTTACCTGGGGCTAATTATCGGTTTCACCTTCCTTTTTTTCTCGCTCAGGGGATTCGACTATGTCGAGTTCTACGATCAGCTGAAGAGGGTCAACTGGTTTTTTATCATTTTATCCGTTTTTATATATTACCTTACTTACGTCTCGAGGGTCTTGAGGTGGCGCTATCTCACCCTGCCGATAAAAGAGATGAGTTTTCGCAATCTGTTTTCCGGAATTGCGATAGGATTCGGCGCAAACAATATGCTTCCCATGCGTCTCGGGGAGCTGATCAGGGCCTATGCGCTGGGCAAGATCGAGAAGGTTAGGGCGGGATCGGTGCTTGCCACGGTGGTGATAGAGAGGGTCTTTGACGGAATGGCGGTCATCGCCCTTCTTGTGGTGATTTTTTTCGGCGCAGACTCCTCCGAGCGGTTCGGCGAGAACAGGGAGATATTGAGGACTGCTGGTTATTCGAGCCTCGCATTTCTGGTATTCATGGTAGGTTTTCTCGTCCTCTTGGAGAGGAAGACGGATAGGATGGGGAGGCTTGCGGGGATATTTTTCAGGCCGCTTTCGAGGAAGCTGCAGGAGAGGATGGAGAGGTTTGTGAAGTCCTTCGCCGCGGGGCTCGACGTCCTGTATCGGGGCGGGGCGCTTTTGATGATCGTCTTCTATACGATTTTGACCTGGCTTCTTATCACCTTTTTCTATTACACTATTATCCTCTCCTTTCCGGTCGAAGTGGAGTTTGCCTTCAGCGCGGCGATTGCGGTGGTCGTCTTTATCGCCTTCGCCTCCGTGATCCCGGCCCCGCCCGGCTATGTGGGGACGTTCGAGGTGGGGGGAATATCGGCGCTTATGATCTACGGGCTTGCGAAGTCGGATGCGGCGGGGGTGGTCCTGGTCATGCATGCGCTCAACATCTTTCCGGCGATTATCATGGGGCTGATATTTTTATGGCTTGACAAGATGAGCCTCGCCGAGGTGAGCAGGGTGAGCGTCTATGGGATAGAGGGGGAGGGGGGAAAAGAATGAGATTGGAGAATATTTGATGGGGAAAAAGTCAGAGAAATAATTATTGGATTTCGTAAATTTAATTTTGTGAATATTGTGAAAGGACGAAGTGATCGTAATCGTGGACAAAAAATAGTTGAGAGAGAGTTCTTAGATATTTTTGTAAAGGCATACAATAACTCTAAATCAATAAATGTCTCTATTAATGATTCAACTATTATAGAATCAGAACGCCCAGACTTTATTGCTAAAAAGAATAACGGTTTAGATATTGGAATAGAATTAGTTCAGATTGTTAGGCCTCCAGAAATCGAATTTGTAGATAGGGTTTTTAGAAATAGAGAATATATGGATATTTATAATGCAATAGAATTGGTTATGCATCACATAGAAGAAAAAGAGAATAAACGACAAGATTCAGATTGGCAACTTCAAAATAGCAACATATTGGTTTTGCAATTAATAGATTGCCCAATTCATTTATTGTATCTTGATGATTTAAAAAACATTTCAGATAAATCAGGTTTTAGAGAGATTTTTTTAGCCGATTGTACTATGCTGGAGGAATACAATGAAGTTGAACTTTTTTGTTTAGCTCCAACAGAAATGTGGGGTTACCAATACAGAATAAACCCTTCAAAAAAACCATATTTTCATTAATCTAATTCAAAATATTTTTGAGTTATATTCTATATCGATTTTGCAAATTTTCAAAGGGGGCTTAATGCCCCCTCAAATTTTAATATCTACGCCGCAAACGTCAGCTTAGTCCCCGACATATTCAGGATGAACTTGTCCGGCATCTCCGCCTCGATTTTCATGATCGAGTCCCTGCCGGTGCAGTGCGTGGGGATAACGTAATCCGGGTTGAAACCCTTGAGCCCCTTTATCGTGGGCGCAACGGCCGGAGCCATGTCGGGGCCTGTCAGGTGAAAGCCCCCCATTATGACGTGGACCTTGTCTACCCCCGTTACCTCCTTGGCGTAGTTGACGGTGTTTACGATCCCGGAATGGGCGCAGCCGGAGAGGATCACAAGCCCCTTGCCTTTAAGGTTTGCAACGATCGCCGTGTCCTCGATGATGTCGTCGGGCGTCTCCACCCCGTCCTTCTCGTAGTAGACGTTCGGCATTCCCTTCTCGAAGTCGGTCTTTCTCGGGATCTCGCCCAGAAAGAGGAGCGTATCGTTTAAGAGCTGATACGGCTCTTTCGTCTCCACGGCGTTGAGTCCCGCCTCCTTCGGCATATCCCGCGTGAATGAGGGAAAAGCCACCTTGAAATCCTCCGTGACCTTTATGTACCTCGGTTTCCTGAAGCACTCCGGGTGGAGGACGAGGTCCGCCTTTTTGCCGGTCAGCCTTGCCAGCTTGACCATCCCGCCGAAGTGATCCATGTGCCCGTGGGAGAGGGCGTACGCCTCGACGCCGCTTAGATCGATGCTCAACGCCTCGGCGTTGAATGCGGCGCCGTTTTCCGAAAAGCCGAAGTCGAAGATCATGCTCCTTGCGGAATCGCCCGAGGTCAAGGTCACAAGGGAGGAGAAGCCGTGCTCGGCAAGGACCGAGTTTTTGACCTCCATATCCTTGAGAGGCATCGCCCTGAACACGACCGCCGTGTTGTCCCGGCTGACAAGGTCGATGTAGTTGTCTTGAAGCGTCGTGATTTCCACCTTGTCCACTTCCTTCAATGAAACGCTCATGTTATCCTCCATCTATAAAAAATGTGAAATATTAAGTACAGAGCACCTTTACTATATCGGTTACCACCTCCGTCCCCTTGAGGAGGTTATCGACCGAGATCTTCTCGTCTATGCCGTGTATTGTGTCCACGTCTTCGAGGCGAAAGAGCCCCGGCAGGATCCCGTAGCAATTGACGCCCCTGTCCCTGAAGAAGCGGGAGTCGCTCCCGCCGGTCAGCATGTATGGGGTGACGACGGCGTCCGGCCAGTGTTTTTTTATGACCCCCTCGATCGTCCGGTACTCCTCGGTGTCGTCGGGGGAGATGTTGGCCGTGCTCGTGTCCAAAAACTTGATTTCGATCTCGGCGTCGCCGCCCATGCGCTCCCTTATCGTATCGACGAAGTCGTTCAGCTCGACGCCGGGGAGGATCCTGCAGTCGAGGTGGGCCTTGGCGCTCGACGGGATGATGTTTGTCTTGTCGCCGGAGGCCATAACGGTGAGGCAGACGGTGTTTTTGAGCTGGGCCGCGAAGACCGGATTATCCAACAGCCCCACGCCCTTCATGGTCTCTATCAGCACCTCGGGCCTGGGGTCGTCCAAGTACGGCTTGAGGAAGGGCCAGCCGTGGGCAAGCCCATCGAAGTATTTCGCCACGTTCGGCTTGACCTCGAAGGGGATCTCCGTATTGAGGAGTCTTGTCAGGGCGCGGTTGAGCTTTTCGAGGGCGTTGTTGCTGTGGGGCGTGGAGGCGTGGCCCGGGGAGCCGCTTGCGGTAAGCTCCAGCCAGCAGACCCCCTTTTCGGCGGTGGCGACAAGGAAGAGGGGGTTTTCGGGGAGGAGGCCCTCTATCGCGAATCCCCCCTCGTTTATGACCAGCCCCGCTTTGAAGTCGTCCGGGTGTTTTTCGAGGAGGTAGGCCATCCCCTCGCTTCCGGCCGCCTCTTCGTCCGCCTCCGCCAGAAAGATCAGGTCGCGGTTGGGGGTGATGCCGTTTCGCTTTACCTTAAGAAAGGCGATAAGCTCCATTATCCCGAGGCCCTTGGTGTCGAGCGCCCCCCGGCCCAGGATGTAGCCGTCCACCACCTCGCCGGAGAACGGGTCGAAGCTCCATTCTGTTTTATCCGCCGCCACGACATCGATATGGTGCATCAGGATCAGCGGATCCTTTTGGCCGCTTCCGGGGATGACCGCCCTTATCGAACCCCTGCCCTGAGCCGGCTCGTATATTTTGTATTCTATCCCCTCTTTGTCGAAGATGTCGGCGAAGAATTTCGCCCCATCGATTTCGTTTCCGGGGGGGTTGGTGGTGTTTATCCCGATATATTGCGAAAGGAGCTTTACGGCCTCGTCCATTTTCCCCTCCAAAATAGTTCCGTTGTTTGGTAGTTTCGGCTAAAATGGTATCCAGAGTGTCGTTCCCGGATGGACTGAGAATCCGGTGGATATTAACCTGGATTCCCGTTTTCACGGGAACAGGCCTGGATTCCCGTTTTCACAAGAACAGGGCTGAATTCCCGCTTCCAAGAAAATGACAAAGGTTTCTTCTATTCCGTCATTCCCGGCTGTATTTGCATCCATGCTGTCATTACCAGCCCGACTGGGAATCCAGTAGTATATCAGCCTGGATTCCCGTTTTCACAGGAACAGGGCTGAATTCCCGCTTACAAGGGAATGACAAGTAATGTTCCCGCTTCCGAAGGAATGACGCTATTCAAAAGCCGATCCCGATAAAATATCCGGCGGCTTTAAAAGGTTGTTTATATGTACTCGATCCCGTCGTCCGCCGGGCGGACTTCGTCGACTGAAGCGACCAGCTTTTTCCACCTCTCGTCCACGCGCCGCTGGATCTCCTCGATCTCACCATCGGTCAGGTGGGAGAAGCGCCCTTGGAGGCCGAGATAATCCCTGACATGAGTCAGTTCTTCCGGCCTGTAGTTCAGCACCCTCCTCTCGCCGTTGAAGATCTCCATCAATGGAAACACCCTCGATTTCACCGCGAGCCTCGCCGCCTTTATCGTCATGTCGGAGGGCATCCGCCAGCCGGTGGGGCAGGCGGAGAGGATGTGGATGAACTTAGTGCCCTTGATCTCCTCTCCCTTTTTCACCTTTGCGTCGAGGTCGTCGAGATGGGCGATGGAGGCGGTGGCGGCGTAGGGGATGTGGTGGGCGGCGATGATCCCCATTATGTCCTTCTTGTCCATTGTCTCCCCGGTCGGGGTGGTGGTCGTCCATGAGCCGAGGGGTGTGGCGCCGCTCCTCTGGTTTCCGGTGTTCATGTAGGCCTCGTTGTCGTAGCAGAAGAAGAAGATGTCCTCGTTTCTCTCCGCAGCGCCGGAGAGCGCCTGAAGCCCGATGTCAAACGTCCCGCCGTCTCCCGCCCAGGCCATCACGGTGACATCCCCCCTCCCGGTCATCTCGAAGCCCGCTTTTAATCCGGTGGCCAATGCCGCCGCCGTCTCGAAGGCGGTGTGGACGAGATTGACGTTGAGCGGCATGTGGGGAAAGGCGCCGGTGATGATGGAGAAGCAGCAGGCGGGAAGGGCAATTACGGTTCTCTTTCCGAGGACGTTTAAGACCCGGTTTAGGGCGAGGGTCCCCCCGCACCCCGGGCACGCCAGGTGCCCCGGCGTGAAGAGGGGCGAGACGATCGGGCCGTTTTTCGTTCCCTTGACGCCAGCCTTGTCAACGCTCATCTTTGCTACTACCTCCTCTACTTTTTGAGGCCGAGAAATATAGGGTCGTCCGTCCCTTTGCCCTTCATGATTGTCTCGAAAGCGTGGGCTACGTCCGAGACAGTGATGTCCCTGCCGCCAAGCCCCCCCACAAAGCCGGTCACCCTGGGCGTACCGCCGTTGGATTTGCCTGAGTAATACAGGGATGCCCTCACCTCCTGGGCAATCGGCCCCCCGGCACCGGGAAAGACCGATTTGTCGAGCACCCCCACGTTCGGGACGCCCTGCAGTACCTCCCTTACGCGGTCTCTTGGAAATGGGCGAAACGTCCTGATCTTCAGCATACCTGCCTTCTTGCCCTCTCTCCTCAAGGCGTCCACGGCTTTTCTGACGGTTCCTGTGACCGCACCGGCCGCGACTAAGACTGCCTTGGCGTCGTCCATCATGTAAGGGGAGACGAGGGGGTAGTCCCTCCCGAAGGCGTCCTTGAACTTCGCCCCCGCCTCCTCGATTGTCTTTATCGCATCCTCCGACGCCCGGTACTGCTTGTATTTCACCTCGGTGAAATTATCCGGGGCGACCACCGGCGAGTAGGCCCTGGGGACGTCGATGTCGATTGCGTTGGGGTTGGCAAGCGTTGGGAGGATCGCGTCGACATCCCCGGCCTCCGGTATCTCCACAGCCTCCTGGGTGTGGGAGAGGATGAAGGCGTCCAGCACCACCATCGACGGGACGAGGACGGCCTCGGACACCATGTAGGCAAGGATGATCGAGTCGAGGCACTCCTGATTGTCTTCCGCGTAGAACTGGAGCCAGCCGGTGTCCCGCTGGGACATCGAGTCTGACTGGTCGTTCCAGATGTTCCAGGGGGAGCCGATGGCCCGGTTCACATTGGCCATGACAATGGGAAGCCTTGCGCCTGCCGCCCAGTGAAGCATCTCGTGCATCAGCGCCAGCCCCTGGGAGGAGGTGGCGGTGAACGCCCGGGCGTTTGCTGTGGAGGCGCCTATGCAGGCGGCCATGGCGGAGTGCTCGCTCTCCACCTTGATGTATCGGGCGTCAAGCCTCCCCTCGGCGACGAAGTCGGCCAGCGCCTCGGAGATGTGGGTCTGCGGGGTTATCGGATAGACGGGGAGCACCTGGACGCGGGAGAGCATCACCCCCCACGATACGGCGTGGTTTCCCTCCATCAGCATCTTCATATTCCGCAACCCCCGAAAATCAAACCTGTCATCTGTCTCCTCTCGGCCAAATGAAATTTCATCCCCAACTCCCCCCTCCCATTCCCACCTTTTCAAAACTATCGGCCCAGCCGCTCGATCGTCTCCTCGTCGACCATGATGAACATCCCCCTGGGGCACTCCCTGACGCAGATGCCGCATCCCTTGCAGTAGGTGTAGTCTATCTCGACGCCGAAGCCGAGAGCTCCGGCAGCCTTCACCGCCCTTACGGTGAAGTCGGGGCAGAACGACTCGCACGTCTTGCAGTCGATGCACGTCCCGCAGACGAAGCAGCGGGACGCCTCATAAGCCGCGTCCGCGGGCGCGAGCGTCGTCCCTATCTCCGAAAAATCTTTGGTCCTTACCTCCGGCGTCAGGCCCTTCGGGCGTCTCCTCTCGGACTTGGGGAAATAGTCGGTGTTGATCTCCTCGAACGAGACCGGCTCCGCCTCGGCCTCGGGATTTTCAATCCCGTTGAAATAGGCCTTAAAGCTCACCGGCCGGTCTGCGGAGAGGTCAACCTTTTTACCCAGAAGCCTTGCGTCTATCTCAACCGCCCCCCTCTTTCCGGAGGCGGCGGCGTGGGCGACCGTCCTGTCGCCCCCGGCGGCGTCCCCGCCGATAAAGACTATTTTGTCGCCCCCGATCTCTCCCATGAAGGAGGGCTCGATTTTTTCCCCCAATGCGGTCACCAGGCCGTCGATCTCGATAGTCCGCTCTGTGCCTTTTACCGGTACCGGCCTTTTCCTCCCCGACTCGTCCGGCTCTACCAGCTCCATATCGATCAGGGTAACCGAGAGCCTTCCACCGTTAAGAGTCGAAACCTTTACCGGCGCCTTGAGAAACTCCATCGGGATATTTTCCTCGACCGCCTCTTTTATCTCGTCGGCGAAGGCGGGCATCTCGCCGGTTGTCCTTCTGTAGATTATCACCGGCTCACCGCCGAGGCGAAGGATCGTCCTCGCGGCATCGAGCGCGGTGTTCCCGCCGCCGATGACTGCGATCTTTCTACTGACCTCTTTAACGCTTCCAGCTTTGACTCCCTTCAACAGCTCGGTGCCGGACCGGACGCCGGGGAGATTTTCCCCCTCAATTCCTAAGGCCATCGAAACGGCCGCCCCCGGCGAGACGAAGAGGGCGTCGAAGTTTTTCTTTATCTCGGCCCCCGCCTCAACACCGAGGCGAAGCTCGACTCCCATCTTTATGATCGCCGCGGCAGTCTTCTCAACGACGCTCTTCGGGAGCCTGTAATCCGGGATGGAGAGGCGGGGTATCCCCCCCGGAACCTTCTCCCTCTCGAATATCGTGACGTTATGGCCGAGGAGGGCAAGGAAATATGCGGCGGAAAGCCCTGCTGGGCCGCTCCCGATGATCCCTACTCCCTTGTCCGTTTTGTCCCTCTTCTGCACCGGGGAGGGTGCATTTAAAAAGTCGTCCCCCAGCCTTCGCTCGACCTCCCTTATCCCGACCGGATCGTCGTACCGGCCCCTGTTGCACTCCATTGTGCAGAAGGCGGGGCAGACCCTCCCCAATATAGCGGGGAGGGGGTCTTCCCAGGCGAGAAGCTCCCACGCCCCCTTCGCATCCTTTTCCTTGACGAGGTGCATGATTTGGGGGATATTGTTCCTCAGGGGGCAGGCCGTGCTGCAGGGGGACGGGCGCTCCGAAAACAGGGGCGCCGCAAACCGCCAGCTTCCGGTTTCGTTCCAGAGCATTCCCCCCCAGGATGACGGCACCTCAGGGAAGTCGGCTATCGAGGGAATATTTATTTTAATTTTGTCCGGTCTTTTATCTGCCATTTTTTGGTTTAATCGATTAATCTTCAACTATTTCGGCGTCCGTTTCGATCCTCCTTATCTCCCGCTTTCACCTTGAGGATGAGGAGAAAGGAATAGATCAAAAGATCACCCGTTCGTAGGCCTCCCTGGCGCAGAGGCGGTTGTCCTCGCCCTTCTTTGCGATCGTCTCTTCTATGGCCGTTTCGAGGCTCTCCATAGAGACGATATTAGTCATCCTCACCACCGCGCCCAGTATCGTGGTGTTGATGATCGGCATAAGCCTTGAGCCGAGGCCGTTTTTCAGCGCGATCCCGGAGGCATCCACGGTTCCAACCGCAATATTGCTATTGCCGTCAATCCCATCGATTTTCCCAAGGGAGTCGGGCCCGCCGGCGCTGTTTATCAAAAGGCCGCCGCCGGGTTTGAGGCCCTTAAGCGTCGTCTCGATCTTCAACAGCGACCTGTCCATGACGACGATGAAGTCCGGCTCGTAGATGGCGTGGCGAAGCCCGATCTTGGCGTCATCTACCCTGAGAAAGGCGGCGACGGGGGCGCCCCTCCTCTCCAGGCCGAACGACGGAAAGGACTGGGGGTGTTTCCCCTCCATGAAGGCGGCCAGGGCCAGTATCTCGGAGGCCATGACCGCTCCCTGTCCCCCCCTGCCGTGAAACCTTATCTCAAACATTTTTTTAAATGTTCCATTTCAACTGTTTTGAAACCGCAGCCCCTTCGCTACCGGGTCTCAAGCTTCCCCCCCTCTCTTATAAAAAACTGCCACCACATATCACACGAAATCAAGGGGGATGACCAGGCGGTTATTTGTATTTATCTTCGCCGGCCTTCATCTCGTAGATGTCGAGGTTCAACTCGTAGTCCTTCGTGAAGCCTTTTCCGAGGTAGGGATCTTTCGTCTCCTTCATGTGCGCCTCGAGGAGACTCCTCATCTCATCCAGCTTCTCCTTGTAGGCCGGATTTTCAACGAGGTTCAACTGCTCGTCCGGGTCGTTTTTCAGGTCGTACAGTTCCTCCGGCACCCTGGGGCTCTTCCACGGCTGGTTCGGCAGCTCGCAGACGCGATGCGCCCACTCCATGTGGTTGTTCTGGTCGAGCCCCATCGCTATGTCGGAGTAGTTCTTGATGTACTTCCACTCCTTTGTCCTTGCCGCCCTAGTTGGGAGGTAATAAACGTGGTCGGTCATCTCGGTGAAGATTACATCGTGGAGGTCGTCGGTCTTCTCGCCTTCGAGGATCGGGAAGAGGGACTTCCCCTGCACGCCCTCGGGAGTTGTAAAACCGCACGCCTCGAGGATCGTCGGCATGATGTCTATGGTGTTTGCCAGCCCATCGTATGTCGTCCCCGGCTCGATTACGCCGGGCAGCCGGAAGAGGAGGGGGGTTCCCGTCCCCCGGTCGTAGAGGGTCATCTTGTTTCCGGGAAACGGCGGGCCGTTGTCGCTGACGAATACCACCAGCGTGTTTTCGGTGAGGTTCAGCTCGTCCAGCTTGTTTAAAACGTCCCCTATCATCTTGTCCATCTTCATCGTCTGGCTGTAGAACTTGGCCGCCTCGAGCCTTATCTCCTCCCAGTCGGGGAGCGTCCAGTATTCGGGAACGTGGACGTCCTCGGGGTCGACCGGAAAGCCGTCCGCGAAGTAGAACTCGCCGTCGTCCCTCCTGTGGTTGTTCATGTAGTTGAGCTCGAGGTAGAAGCGGTTTTCCCTGTTGTCCTCGATGAATTTCACCGCCTTTTCGGAGTTCTCGATCCAGAAGTCCTTCGGGAGCATGCCCGAAAGCCTCTCCCTGTAGCCGTACCAGCCGGTGGGGAGGTAGGGGGAGACGTGCCACTTACCCTCGAGGGCGGTGTTGTAGCCGTTCTCGGAGAGGATCGACGGGAGCGTCTCGTAGAAGGGCCTAAGCGACCTCGACTTCTTTATGTGGGTCAGCGCCGTCACGCCGTTGGTGTGGGGGTACTGCCCCGTGATGAAGCTCGCCCTGCTGGGGGCGCAGCTCGAAGCCACCACAAAGGCGCTGGTGAACCTCATCCCCTCCTTCGCCAGCCGGTCGATGTTCGGCGTCTTGACCTCACTGTTGCCGAAGCAGCGGAGGTCTTTCCACCCGAGGTCATCGGCGGTGATGAAGATCACGTTGGGCCTGTTCGGATCTTTCGAGAGGATGCCCCTCCCGCAGCCCGGGAGGGAGACCCCCAGGGCCGTGGAGGCGCCCGCCAGGGCCGTCATTTTGAGGAAATCGCGCCTTTTCATGGCATCTCTCCTTATATCGTTATAGGACATTTTTCTTAAAAACAGATACCAATAGTATTGTGTTGATATTTAATATCACATATTCCCCTTTAATTACAAGGATTGACTGTGATATTGAAAACTTTTTTTTGACTTTTTCGCCGTTTCCTGATAGCTTTATCCACTACGCTAAGAACTGTAAAAAGGAGAGAGTTGCATGAGAAAGGGATACCCCGAGGCGATGGCGTTCATCTTCATGGTTGAGGTGATGCCGATCCTGCCCCTCTGGTTGATCAGGTTTGTTTCATATCTGTTGTTTGCGGTGGCCTACCCGTTCGTTATCATATTCGGGCTGAACAGGAGGTTTGTGAGGAACATAAACGCCGCCTTAGGGAACGAACGCTCCAAGAGGGAGATCGCCGCGATAGCCCGCCAGGCGGTGTATATCCAGATAATCGGGGTCATGGAGGTAACCCACTATTTTCACCCGAAGAGGAGGGAGGAGCTTTTAGAAAACGTGAAGGTGATCGGGATCGAGAAGGTAGCCGAGGCGAGAAGCGGGGGTATGGGGGCGATAGGCCTTACCGCCCACCTCGGAAACTTCCAGCTGATGGGGGTGCGTCTGGGGGCCGAGAAGGACCTCAACTTCTGGTTTCTCGTCAAAGACCCGAGGGTGACGGCGCTGACGAACGCCTGGTACCGCTACATGGACAAGATAGACCTGAACAGGCTGAACTTCACCGAGAGGACCGATGTGGCGAAGATAGTAATCAACAGGTTAAATCAATCCGCATTCGTGATGATGGTCGCGGACGAGCACAAGCGCCGCGGCATAAAGGCGGATTTTTTCGGCAAGGAGACCCGGATGGCGGCGGGCCCCGCAGTTATCTCCTTAAGGACCGGGGCCAAGCTCCTGCCGATGTTTATCGTTAGAGAAAAGAAGAGCAGGTACACCCTCTACATAGAGGACCCGATCGACTTTACCCCCACGGGGGACAGGGAAGGGGACGTGGAGGCCCTGACCCAGCTCAGAACCGAGGTTTTGGAGAGATACGTCAGGAAATATCCGGGTCAGTGGCTCTGGCTCCACTCCCACTGGAAGAGGGGATGACGAGGCATTGAATCTCCGGGTTGGGTGCGGATTTACTAAATGTGATATAATATAGGAAGGCAGCTGGTCGATGCCTTCCGCGATTGCGATCTTTTGCCGGATCGTTTTTTTAGTTTTTTGGGCATTCTTGATTTTCGTCCCGGTTTGCGCGAGACTTTTGAAGTTATCGATTTTAGCCTTGTTTAACGGTGCGGCCGGTTAAAGTCTTGAAATTTGTGTCTTGTTTTCGTAATGTCAGGTAAGAGAAGAAGAAAAAGAAGAAAGAGGAGAAGGAGGTTTCTCAAAAACCACATTGAACCCCGCATCTACTCCTTATTAATGTCTGCTATTCCCTTTATCCCCCTTGGGGTCGTTCGCCTCCTCTCTTATGTAATGTTTGCCGTTTTTTATCCCACGATCGGGGTCTTCTTCGGGCTCAGGAGGAAGTACATAAAAAACATCACAAAGGCCTACCGGGGGGTCATGAGAGGAAAGGAGATAAGGGCGGTCGCCCGAAAGGGACTGCGCCACTTGATTACCGAGAACCTCGAGTTCATGTACTATTATCACCCAAGAAACAGGGATAGGATGCTGAAGAATATTAAGATGACGGGGATTGAAAATCTCGAGAGGGCGAGGGAGATGGGAAAGGGGGTAATCGGCTTCGGGATGCATCTCGGCAGCTTTCAGCTATTATGCGTGAGGCTCTCTCTTAAAGACATCGATTTCACGATCCTCATAAAAAGGCCGAAATACCGGAACATGGCGGCTGTCTGGGTGAGGCTCATGGATAAGATCGGCATGAAGAGGATTTGGATCAGCGGCGAGCATAGGGCCGGGTTTGAGACCGCGACGGAGATATTCGCCGAAATCGAGAGCGGAAGATCGATAATGTTCATAGCCGACGAGTTCAAGAGGGTAGGGGGGATAAGGGCGAACATCTTCGGCAGACCCACGTATATAGCCGGCGGACCGGCTGTCGGCTCCCTGAGGACAGGCGCCCCGATTCTCCCCATATTGATCGTCAGGGGGAAGAAGGGCCGCTACGAGATTTTCTTCGAGGAGCCGATCGTTTATCGTCCCACCGGTGACAAAGATAGGGATATCGAGGCGCTGACCCAGGGGCGGGCGGATATTATTGAAAGATATGTCAAGCTCTACCCGGAGCAGTGGTTCTGGTTCCACTCCCACTGGAAGGGGGTGGAAGACGGGGTTATACCCCATAAGCCTTAAATTCCCCCGAAAATGTTCATGATATAAAGGAGTGCTCGACCGGTGGCTTCAAAAACACTCTCGGTGAAATTAAAAAGGGCCGAATATTGAAAATATTGGAGTATCAATCTACATTCGCCTTGCATCAAAGGGAGATTGCTGTTACACTTAAGTGAAAGAAATAATTTCATAATCAGGAGAATAAGTAATGAAAATTGACCTAGAACACTTAAGCAGAATCAATCTGAAGACCTTCCCCTGGGGGCAGGTAATAACCGCCATCTCGCTTTTGACGACAAACTATTACCTCACAAACAGGGTCAAGATTGAGATCGAAAACGAGGAGAACATCCCCACCGACGATACGGTGATCTTCGCCATGAACCACACCGACAGGTACAACTACTGGCCGTTCCAGTACAAGATGTGGGCTATGAGAAAGGGCTACCCGAAGACGACGACCTGGGTGAAGGGAGACTACTACAATAATCCCCTCCTCGCCAAGTTCTTCGACTGGACCAACAACATCCCGGTGCCGTCGAGGGGGTACCTTATCAGCGAGGATTTTAAAGACCTCATCAAGGAGAAGATATCAAAGATGGAGTACCGGTTGCTGAGGGACCTCGTTGACGGCAAGAAGAAGATAAAAGAGTTCGGAGAGGAGCTGACCGAGAGCCTAAAGACCGTCTTGGAGTATCCCCGGACCCTCCTCGATGGGGCGGAGTTACCTTACACCGAGTATATAGAAAAATATTACAGACTTCTCATGGAGAGGGTGGCCGAGGTGAACTTCCAGGCGCTCTTCAAAAAGCGCCTCAACGTCATAATCTTTCCCGAGGGAACCCGCTCGGTCCGTCTCGGCTCCGGCAAGACCGGCATATCCCACCTCGCCCTGAAGTCGAACAAGAAGGTCGTCCCGGTGGGGTGCAACGGCTCCGACAAAATATATCCCGGAAACGCCCCTTGGGCAAAGAGCGGAAAGGTCGTCTACCGCGTGGGCGAGCCGATAGATCCGAGGGAGATCATCGGCAGGGAGATAGACAAGGAGTTCATCCCGTTCTCGAAAGAGGCCGAGGTGAAGTTTAAAGACGAGTTTTACGAGTTCACCCTTCACGTCATGGAGAAGATCAACGCGCTATTGGACGAGGAATACAGGTCGTCCGTGCCGGTGAAGGTGGTTTAGTCCCCGCCGCAGAGATATAATTTGGACGGGAGACCGGGTTGATAACGGTTTGAGTCTTGTTAATATGATAAGTTGAGCGTGGCGGGTTTCGGTCCAATTTGACGTTTTTAGTTGCCGCAGGTTTAGATTTCCTTAAGCCTGCGGTTGATTTTTAGGACTCTGGGAGCCGTCGGGCCGCAATATTTAAAAAAAGGGGGGGCGGCTTTTTGGCATTTTTTCAATTTCTTTAGGAGTGGACGATGAAAATCCTTATCCTCAGTGGAGGCCCCAGAAAGAACGGGACCACCGCCACAATTCTGAATAAGATAGTTGAGGGAGTCAAGGGAAGACACGAGGTTGACCTGGTTGACGTTTACGATCTGAAGATAAGGCCCTGCATGGGGTGCCTGAAGTGCAGGCCGGACAAGGAGTGCGCCCTGCCGGAGGACGACGCCCAGATAGTGGGGAGAAAGATCAAGGATGCGGATGTTTTGATCGTGGGGACGCCCACCTACTGGGGAAACATGACCGGCCCATTAAAGACCCTCTTTGACCGCAACGTCACCACCATCGAGCGCATCAACGGCGGTCTCCCGAAGCCTAATCACAGGGGGAAGAGGGCTGTCATCGTCACCGCATCCGCCGCCCCTTGGCCCTATAACTTGCTCTCCTCCCAGAGCGGCGGTGCCGTCCGCTCGCTCAAGACGATCTTGAAGAGCGGCGGCTTCAAGATAATCGATGTGATAAATATGCCCAACACAAAGAGGAGGCCCGGGGTCCCGGAGCAGTTTGTGAAGCGGGCGCTTAAGCTGGGAAAGAAGATATAGTTCGCTTTCCCACCTAATCCGAAAGAATCTTTAATCGCTGTTTTGGGGCGGACTTTTTTTGTGTCGCCAGCTCAAATCCACGCCGTTTTGAATGTGAGGTGACGGCGGGCATCCGTATTATGAGTGCAGGGTGTTGAGCCGATCTTAAAGCTACGGTCGGAGTTCCCTGGTGGGATAAGGATATTATCGAGCTATCTCCCCCCCGAGCCTGTACGCCTCGTTGAGCAGATCAAGTTTTTTAAGAATATCCCTCTTTTCTCCCACGCCGGGGGCGAGGATCTTGCCGACGAGTTTCATCTCCAAGTAGCCAAAGCTCTTCTCGAACATCGTGATGAGGGGGGCCGCCGCCTCGATGTCGTCCTCCTCGAATGGGACGGCCAGAACCGCCGACTTCCCCCTGATCATCTTCCTGTTTTCGGGGCAGTTGAAGTAGACGAAGCGGTCAAGGAATCCCTTCATTATCGCCGTGGGGCCGTACCAGTAGACGGGGGTGCCGAAGACGATCGCGTCGGACTCCGCGATCTTCGGATAGAGGTAGTTCATGTCGTCCCTCTTGGAGCATCTCTTCCCCTCCCAGCAGGAGTGACACCCGTTGCACTCCTTGATCTTCAGCCTGTTCAGGAAGACCGACTCCGTCTTCGCACCCGCCTCCTTCGCGCCCTCCAGTATTCTGGAGACAAGGATATCGGTGTTTCCGTTTTTCCTGGGGCTTCCGCATACTCCGAGGACCTTTTTCATTTTTTGTGCACCATCCAAAAATAAAGCTAATCAAAATCGGTTTAAAGGAAAAACCATCGCATATCGATTAAACGCCATTACGGTATCACATAATATTGTTTTTGCCAAGATTAGACTGGGGAGGGGCTGTTTTTATTTTGGGGAACGGAGGGCTTATTGGCGCCCGTAGTAGGTTGGTCAAAAAAGCTTCTCGTTAAAATATGTTGACATTCCATTTTTTGTCATGTACTCTTTTAACGCTATTTATAATTTTCACCTTCGTAGGAGAAAAATAGAATGTCTGTTCCAATACATAGGTTTGAAAAAATACTTGACTTAATAAAAAATATTAACGATGACAAGATAGTCCTTCCTGAGTTTCAAAGGAGTTTTGTTTGGTCGAATCAGGATATAAAGGATTTCCTTGTATCTATCTTGAATGGCTATTTTGTAGGTACTATTTTATTACTTTGGAAAGATTAAAATGGGTTTAAATTTAGAATAAGATATATAGAGGGTGTTGAAGAACTAAAAGGTTCAAAACCAGATGAAAAAAAAGCTGAAAGAGCGATTCTTGACGGTCAACAAAGGCTCACTGCATTATTCTATGTGTTAAATAGTCCACCTAGAGTTTCTCCAAAATTAGCGACAAATCCTTATCGCTATTTTATAAATGTAGAGGAAAAACTAAAAAAAGAGGAAAAGAAAGAAGAGGAGAAAAGAAAAGAAGAAGAATGGGATGATTTCATTATATTCTATTCTGAAAAAGATAGTTTTTTTTCTGATTTTCAAGGTACCATAAAAAATGAAGGATTTAATGCTCTACTAAAAAAAGAAGACTTTAGAAAATTTTGCTTCGAGAAAGGCATTATTCCTTTTGCTTCATTAAGTTCTGATGGAAATTTGTATGATTGGCTCGATGATTACGAAGTAAACCTTATAAAAAAGAAGGGTCTTGAGCATGATAACGCAAGGGAAAAAAAGAGAAAAATAAGAAGCATTTTTGAAAAGTACCTTAATTACCAAATTCCAATACTGATACTTCAAAATACTGACATTATCGAGGTTGCAGAAATATTTGAGAGGATAAACAAGACGGGAGTTGAGTTGTCCGTCTTTGCCATCGCAACAGCTGTTTTTTACAATGAAGACTGCAACCTCAGGAAATGGTGGGAAGATTATTATAACCAAAATGGTCTAATAAAAAAGTTTTGTGATATAGATGATGAAAATTATCCAAAATATATACTTCAAATAATGGCCTTGCTGCAAGAAAAAGAGGTGAAGAAGAGGGTATTAATTGATTCAAGTGAGTTAAAGGTAGACAAAGGAAAATGGGAAGAAGCCTGTAAATGGTTGGATAAAGCATTAGAGAGATTATATGAAGCTCCAGGCGGATATGGTGTTATTAAGCCAAATTTGCTTCCATATAAGACAATAGTTGTAACCCTATCGGCTCTGCTGAAACATTGTAAAAACGATGCTAAACCTAACAAGAAAATAGACTCTTGGTATTGGAGTTCCGTATTTACGGGAAGGTATTCTCATTCAAGTGATACGGTTGTTAAAAGGGATTTCGATCAGGTTAAAAAGTGGTTAAAGAGTGATAAGGAAAAGCCGGAAGTAATTGTTGAAATTGAATCTCATAATGCAATTGAAGATTTGGACTTGGAAAAGACAGAAAGAGGGGCTTTGTATAAATCAATAATGAACCTTTTAGCTTTAAAGATCCCAAGGGATTTCTTTTCAGGTAAAGTAATAAAATTATTGAATCTTGATGACCATCATATATTTCCAAAAAAAGTAAACATTCCTAATATAGACAGGAATAAATTGAATTCTATATTGAATAGAACATTAATAGGTAACGACACAGATAAGAGTATATTAAATAAAAAACCATCTGAGTATTTAAAAATTATGAGAAATAAGCTCGACGGTGAAGAAAATTTAAAAAAGACATTAGAAAGCCACATTATAAACAATGAATGTTATGACGCCTTGAAGGAAAATAAATATGAAGAATTTATAAAAGAAAGAGAGAAATTGATAAAAGAAGAAATGAAAAAATTGGCTGTCAGCTATAAAGAATAGTAAATAAATTTGCTCAAATATCAGCCCCCCCTTACCCCCTCCTGCCTGACCCTCTCGAAGAGGACTATCCCGACCGAGACGCCCACGTTAAGCGACCCAATTTTTCCCATAAGGGGGATAGAGATTATCTCGTCGCACCTTTCGCGGACGGTCGAGGTGAGCGACTTGTCTTCGCCGCCGAAGACGAAGGCTGCGCTCCCGGTGAGGTCCGCCTCGTAGTATTGAAGCTTGGCTCCCGCCTCCACGCCGAAGATCATTACTCCCTCCCGCCTCAGGATCGAGAGCGCGCTCGTCGTGGACTCCCTTATCAGCGGGACGTACTCGGACGCCCCCATCGAGACCCGGGCGACCGTCGGGGAGAGGGGTGCGGTCCGCCTCTTGGGGATGACGATGGCGTCGACGCCGGCCCCCTCGGCGGTCCTCAAGATCGCTCCGAGGTTCTGCTCGTACATCACCTCGCCGAGGAGGACGATAAATGGCTTCTTCTTTCCCCTGGTCCCTTTCAAAAGCGATGTCAGCGACGTCTCACCCCTCGGGGCGGCTTCCGCGATCACCCCCTGGTGGGAGCCGGTTTCTGAGATTTTATCAAGTTCCGCCCGCTCGGTCGATAACAGGGGAATCTTTCTCCCCCTAGCCGACTCGATTATTTCGCCGATCTTTCCGTCGGCCCGGCCCTTTAGGGCGCCTGCATCTATCAGAATTTTTTTTATCTCCCGGCCGGAGCGGAGTCCCTCCAGGACGACGTTTCTCCCCTCGAGGAGATACACCCCTCTTTCGGCGCCGCCCGGCCTTCCCCCTCCCGCTCCCCCCTTCTCTCTTTTTCTGCCCATTAATCCCTCATCCCTTTGGAATTAAAATCGTCTGTAAATATCAACCGACGGCGACGGGTCTTATTCCTTTTTCCAATTCTTCCTGTCAAGGTCGATGGTCTTGCCATCATCGTGAAGCTTGCCCTTCTTTGATCCGACCTCCTCTTTACCGGCGCCGCCCACGGCGAGGTAGTTCTCGTATTGATCTATTTCGTAGAGGATGAGCATCAGGAAGAAGGCCAAGACGCCGATGTCGTCGATGACTCCCACCGGAACCGGGAGCAAAAAAGCGGGTATGAAATCGATGGGGCTTATTACATAAATGACCGATAGGACGTATAAGATTTTTCTGATGAGGGGGATCTTATATCCCTTGTCCTTTATTAGGCCCTTCAGGGAGCGCCACTTCGCCGCAATATTGAATATATCGGAAAGGTTTTTCTGTTTCATGATCTTGTTTCCTCGTTAAACGGCAGTAATACTAATATGGTAACATTAATATGGCATTATACTCTTTTTTGGGGGATAAATCAAAGGGCAAAGGTGAAAGGGTGTCGCTTTCCATCCGGTTTTCGATTCTGATTCTTCTTCCGGCTCAACCGTTTCGGCCCACAGCCTCCCGATGTTTAAGATTTCGGTTGGATTCAATATATGTTGATCCCGGAAGCCCTCCGGATCGGCACTACTCCGTTTTCCGGTCCTCTTTGTCCGGGTCTATGACCTTGCCATCGTCTTTGGCCTTCTCCTTCGCCGATTTGTCCCCCTTTTTGCCCGTGACGCGTGATTTTAGGTGATGCTCATATTTTTCCACCTCGTCGAGGATATGAATAACGAAGAGAATAATCGCTCCCACGTCGTCGATGAAGCCCAGGGGCGTAAAATATTCGGGTATAAAATCGAAGGGCGATACTACGTAGAGGAGCGACGCGATGTAGATGAATTTATTTAAGGGGGATATCTTGTACTCTTTGTCCTTGATGAGTTTCATCATAGACCGCCATTTTTCGACCAGCTTTGATATGTCCCAAAAACTCTTCTTGTCCATTCTCGTTTTCCTTTCTCTTGCAGGGCGGTTGGATAAGATTATACTCCTTTTTCTTTCAAATTAAAGGGGAAAGGGGTGGGGCATGTGGTTTGGTTGTTTGGCTGGACTCCGCCTTCGGGTTGCGCGGCCGACCGGCCCCCGAATTGTCAAATATTACATTGACGGGTGATTCTACGGCCGTCGGATTCTTTTGACGGCTTGGCGGCGGCTCCGGCTTTTCCAAAAATGTAAAGGGGGTTTTTTTGTCAATCGGACTCGAATTGATAATTAGAATAAGGGCAATATCAGAGTCCCTTCACAAGGTCGGTGGTGAGGTAGCGCTCGCCGGTGTCGGGGAGAATCGCCACGATCGTCTTTGAGGAGCTCTCTTTTCTCTTCGCTATTTCGAGGGCGGCATGGGCACACGCCCCGGACGATATTCCGCACAAAATCCCCTCTTTTTTCGCCAGAAGCCGGGAGGTATTTACGGCGTCGTCGTCGCTTACTTTGATGATCTCGTCGACGACCCCCATATCCATGACCTCCGGTATGAAGCCGGCCCCGATCCCCTGGATCTTGTGCGCCCCCGGCTTTCCGCCGGACATCACCGGAGACGATTCGGGCTCCACGGCGACGGCCTTGAGGTTCGGGAGCCTCTTCTTTAAGGCGGACGCCGTACCCGTGATTGTCCCGCCGGTTCCCACGCCTGCAACGAGTATATCCACCTTTCCCCCGGTGTCGTCGAATATCTCTTGTGCCGTGGTGAGGCGGTGGGCGTTCGGATTCTCCGGGTTTTTGAACTGCATCGGTATGAAGGAGTTAGGGATCTCTCTGCCAAGCCTTTCGGCCTCTTCGATGACGCCTTTGATTCCCTTTTCCCCGGCAACGAGGACCAGCTCCGCGCCGAGGAGCTTCAGGAGGCTCCTCCGCTCAAGGCTCATCGTATCCGGCATGACGATTATCGTCCTTATTCCCCATGCGGCGCCCACCAGCGCAAGTCCGATTCCGGTGTTTCCGGATGTTGGCTCTATTATCGTGGTCTTGCCCGGCATAACCCTCCCCTCGTCCATCGCCGCCCTTATCATCGAGAGGGCGATCCTGTCCTTTACGCTTCCTCCGGGGTTTTTCGATTCGAGCTTTACAAGCACTTCGGCGTTGATCCCCTCCGTAATCCTGTTGAGCCTCACAAGAGGCGTCGATCCGATGAGGGCCGTAATATCACCGTAAATCATATTGCGCCTGTTGTCTCTTGTAATGAAAAATGGAATAGTCAGTGTAAGTCTTTTTTTATTCCCTTCTTTTCCGCGTCATCCATGAGGTCTTTTATGGTTACGGACGAGAAATAGTCGTTGAGTATCTCGCTTGCCTCCCTCCATTTTGCAAACGTTACACAACTGTTCATGAAGGAGCAGTTGGAATTTCCGTTTTTACAGCCTACAAGATTGACGGGACCCTCCACCGCATCTATGATCATCTTAATGGTTATCTCCTCGGGCGTCAGCGCAAGGTAGTATCCTCCGGCTCGTCCGCGATGGCTCTTCAGGAGCCCGGACTTTTTCAATCTAAGAAAAATCTGGCCAATGTAGTTTAACGATATCTTTTGCCTCAAGGAGATTTGAGATGCCTTTATCGGTTTTCCGGCACCATAATATGCAATATCGAACATCGACCGCACCCCATATCGAGAGAGAGTTGTCAGCTTCATTTTTGTCTCCTCTGTTATACCCCTTTTGCTTTCATACATATTATTAAGTAAATCAAAAGTGAAATCAACAAATCTTTTAATATTACCCGCTTTTTTTTAAGAATTTATTTGCAATAGCATACAGAGATGTTTTTGTAACACAAAATAGGCGATTTTCTGTATACTTTTTTCTGAAATGAAGGTATTATCAAAAAAACCGTTTTGTGTTCCATGTCACATTCTTGTAATCTCGTGTAGATAGATTGTAAAGATGCCATTTGTTGTTACATAAGCAAAAACGGGATTAATTGATGCAGTTTTATGTAACCGTAAAAAATTTTTTGGAGGATAGAGATGAAAACAAGAGATTTCAGGTTAATTGCTTTTCTGTTTTCCCTTCTGCTGATAGTTTCGCTCCTGATTCTTCCCGCTTATGCGAAGAAGGACGTCTTGACAGAGGACAGCGAGTTCAGGGATCCGGACGAGGTTTGGGATTTCATCCCCGACTATACCGGGATGGTGGAGGGGGACAGCGCCGATTGGATATGGATGAAGCCGGGCCTCGATCTGTCCCGGTACAAGACGGTGGTTGTTCCGCTGTTTGAAAATAGGTCCAAGATGATAGATATTCACACCCAGGAGATGTTGACCGATAACATGAGGCAGTCGATGACCAGGTTCGGGATGAGCGTCGTGGATGAGGGCGGCGAGATAACGGTTTTCGGCTGCATGGTGGATTACTCCGGGGGATCAGGATCGGCGGAATTCTGGATCGGCTACGGCGCGGGAAATCCCTTTGTGGAGGTCGAGGTCTATATCGTGGACAACTCAACGGGCGAGATAGTAACCAAGGTGAGGCATCAGGCGATGGACAACACGATCCCCAGCGCCGCCGCCGAGGTCATCCACGATATCATAACGGATTGGTCCCGCCGCTGATTTCTCGTTTTAAAGCGGATCAAGATCGGCAGGGGATGTGAAGTTTGGAAAGGGGGAGGGGCAAAGAGGGAGGAAGGAGGAGGAGAAAAGAGAGATAAAAAAAGGGGGGTATCAACTACCCCCCGACTCCCTCCTTTTAAAGGAGACATACATTACGGGTTTTTGGGATGCTCGCCTTTCAACGCAGCCGCCGGTCTCTCCGATCAGATACCGTCCAGCCTAAAAACTTCAGGAAAAACAACGACCGATACTATATAAATACAGCTCTAAAAAAGACTTTCTGAATTGATTTTCAATGATTCGTCTATCGATGTGATTTTCCGTTGAACCAGCTCGGGCTTATGAGATTCTCCAGCTTGATTATCACCTCGGAAGTCCTCTCCGTGTCGAGGTTCTTCGATCTGGACAGCGACTTGATCTTCTCTATGGCGTCAATCTCCGAGATATCGAGCTTCTCCATTACAATCCTTTTTGCCAGCTCCAAGTTGGAACTGGTCTCACCCTTTTCTGCCGCTCTTGCCATTTTATCTATTCCTCCGAATCTAAAAATCTCTTAAGGTCAACCTGCTGTGCTATTCAATTAGAGCTTAATTGACATATAAATTATATATAAATAGATAGCATAATAAAAAAAATATGGGCTTTTTGAGCTCATATTATAATAATTGATGCTATATGTCAAGTGTTTTTTTATAAAAAATATGCGAAATATCGCTATTTTATACTATCTTAATGCTTTCAATCCTATTTTGAAGCCCCCCGATTCCTGTATTTAAGCCCGGAATTTCCCTCCGCGTCATAAAGGGTGTCGTTTAAATACCCGTCGGTCCCTTTTATCTCGCCCTCCTCCTTAGGAATAATGTACTTGCCGGAGCGGTAACCGTATCCCCTCTCGTCGGGGAGGTCTTTCGTTATGAAAAACGGCAAGGACAGGGCGACGACGAAAAGCAACAGAACGGATATTGCGAGCGTCTTGCCGCCGATCTTCAAAAAGCGCATGGCGGTAACCTTCTCCCAGTTGTAGTGGAGGATAAAGTGGACCAAGATGAAGACCAGAAAGAGAAGCGAGATCGTAAGGTGAATGTCTCCCCACTCGTGACGGGTGAGTCCCAAAGCCGTGGTTCTCCCAAGTCCCTTTGGGAAGAGATGCATCAGAATCCCCGTGGAGACCATCATCATAAATAGGAAAGCCAATATCGTGTCCACGACAAAATTGTATCTGCCTTTTTTCATTGTGTTTAACCTCCTTATTATTATAAACAGGATATTCGGGAAAATCCTTCTATATTGTTTTGCTCAAGAAAAAAATTTTGCTCATATCTCTTTTTTTAAGAATAATATAATCGAACAATCCCGTTATTTCCTTGATAAAAACACTTTTTTATGTTATCTATCTCTCTTGGCATTTTAATGAGGGAAAGTTGAAGAAAAGGAGATAGGGATGATAGCCGAAATCTATCGGTATTGAGCCCGTTTTTCTTTTTAGGATATCGGGCCCATCGGGGCCTTCAGGCTTGAAGCGGTTAAATCTAAAACTGTTTTGTGGCGAAAACTATTTTGTGGATATTCCAATGAAAGGTGTAATTTTAGCAGGCGGACTGGGATCGAGGCTCTATCCATTAACTAGGATCACCAACAAGCATCTGCTACCTATTTACAACAAACCTATGATCTTCTACCCGATACAGACCCTCGTGAACGCCGGGATAGAGGATATTCTCATCGTGACCGGAGGCAACAGCGCGGGCGATTTTTTAAGGCTTTTGAAAAACGGGGCGGACTTCGGACTTAAGCGCTTGAACTACGCCTACCAGGAGGGGGAGGGGGGAATTGCGGACGCCCTCTCGCTCGCGGGACACTTCGCCGAGGGAAAGAAGATCTGCGTGATACTGGGGGACAACATCATAGAGAGAAACATCAACGATCCGGTCAAAGACTTCATGAAACAGAAGGACGGGGCGAAGATTCTCCTCAAGAAGGTTGGCGATCCCCAGCGCTTCGGCGTCCCGGAGATAGACGGCGACAGGATAGTAAAGATCGAGGAGAAGCCGAAAAAGCCCAAATCGAACTACGCCGTAATCGGGATATATATGTACGACAATACGGTATTCGACATTATCAACGACCTCGAGCCCTCCCAGCGGGGCGAGCTGGAGATCACCGATGTGAACAACGAATACATCAAGAAGGGAAACCTTACATGGGGGGAGATAGAGGGGTGGTGGACCGACGCCGGAACGTTCGACTCCCTCCTAACAGCTTCAAAGCTTGTGGCAGATACCGGGGCCAATAACGTTTAAGGAGACTTGCAGGGATAACATGGTAACAATAAGGAAAATAGAGGGAGTCAAGATCAAGGAGCTCAAGGTCATCCCGGACGAGAGGGGACGGCTTATGGAGATATTGAGATCGGATGACGAGATCTTTGAAAAATTTGGCCAGGTGTACCTGACAGCGGCCTATCCCGGCGTTGTGAAGGCGTGGCACTATCACAAGTTGCAGACAGACCACATGACCGTCGTCAAGGGCATGATGAAGGTGGTCCTCTTCGACGACAGGGAGGGGAGCAAGACAAAAGGGGAGGTTATGGAGATCTTTATGGGCGAGCATAACCAGCTTCTCGTAAAGATTCCCCCCGGCGTCTATCACGGATTCAAGTGTATATCCGAGACCGAGGCCGTCGTCATAAACGTCCCCACTGAGGTATACAACCGGGAGGAGCCGGACGAGTACAGGCTCCCCGCCCACGATAACAATATCCCCTACGACTGGGGCAGGGTTGACAGGTAGGCGGGTTCCGCTGTGTCGGGTTGTGAGGGAGGGAAGGTCAATATTTGGGGGAGTGGACAATATTTGGGGGGTGGAGGCAATCTTTTAGTGGGGGCGGCAATATTTAGGGGTGGAGGCAATATTATGAATGAGGAGAAGAGGCAATATTATAAATAATGGTGGTGGAGATATTGTGAATGGGGGGGATGGGTAGCAGCAGTATTATGTGTGGGGAGTGGCTGCAATCTTGGGGCGTGGCGGCATTCCTATGGCGGGACGGGAGTAGTTTTATTAAGGAGGACATAATCTCATTATCGGGCGGGTGGCGAATACGGACTTCTTTATCCGCCTGTTTCGAGGCGGATTTCGGCTCTTGATGGCTTTTCGGTGATTTTGCCTGCTTAAATACGTTGGGAGGGATCGTAAAATGAAACTGCTGGTTACGGGGGGAGCCGGATTCATAGGCTCCAATTTTATTTTGTATATCCTTGGGAAGGGAAAGGATTACGAGGTCGTAAACTTCGACACCCTCACCTATGCGGGAAACCTCGCAAACCTGAAGGACGTCGAGGACGATCCCAGATACAGCTTCGTCAAGGGGGACATCGCGGACGGCGCGGCGGTCGAAAGAGTGATGAAGGATGGGATCGACGTCGTGATAAACTTCGCCGCCGAGTCCCACGTCGACCGCTCCATAATGGATCCAAACACCTTCATCAGGACAAACGTCCTGGGGACGAACATCCTCCTCTCGATAGCCAGAGAAAACGACGTAAAGCTATTCATCCAGATATCCACCGACGAGGTCTACGGTTCCCTGGGTCCTGAGGGGCTATTTACGGAGGAATCCCCCCTCGACCCCACAAGCCCCTACTCGGCGAGCAAGACCTCGGCCGATCTCCTGGCGCTGGCGTATCACAAGACGTACGGCCTTCCCGTTATAGTCACCCGCTGCTCGAACAACTACGGCCCGTACCAGTTTCCGGAAAAGCTTATACCTCTTTTTATCACAAACGCCATGGAGAACAAGCCCCTGCCCGTCTACGGCGACGGGATGAACATCAGGGACTGGATTCACACCCTCGATCACTCGAGGGCCGTCGAGGCGGTGATGGAAAAGGGTAAACCGGGGGAGGTCTACAACATCGGCGGGAACAACGAGAGGACGAACCTCGAGATAACCGAGCGTATCCTGAAGGCGCTGGATAAGCCGAAGTCGCTGATCCGCTTCGTCAAGGACCGCCCGGGCCACGACAAGAGGTACGCCATCGATTCCTCGAAGATCACCTCCGAGCTCGGCTGGAAGCCTAAATACGATTTCGAGAAGGCGATGAACGATACGGTCTCCTGGTACAGGGACAATCGAAGCTGGTGGGAGGAGATCAAGAGCGGCAAGTATCAGGACTATTATCTTAAACTCTATGGCAAGTTAGAGTAAAATATCGTGGATCTGCTGGTGATAGGGGCAAGGGGGATGCTCGGGAGGGACCTGGTTGACACCCTCTCAAAACCCCCCTTCGAACACAGGGTCCTGGCCTGGGATATCGACGAGATCGATATAACGAGGCTTGAGGACGTGGAAGAGAAGGTGGCGGTGGCGGCCGGGGATAGTCCGTTCAAATATATTGTCAATTGCGCTGCGTACACCGACGTGGACGGGGCTGAGGTCGAGAGGGAGCTCTCCTACGAGATAAACGCCGTCGGGGCGAAAAACGTGGCGGAGGCGGCGGCGAAGGTCGGCGCGAGGACGGTGTATATCAGCACAGACTACGTCTTCAACGGCGAAAAATTGGTCCCCATAAGGGAGGACGACGAGCCGGAGCCGGTCAACTACTACGGCTGCACAAAGCTCGCAGGGGAGGAGTTTACGAGATCTATGGACCCCGGGGCCCTGATAATAAGGACCCAGTGGCTTTTCGGGCCGTACGGCAAAAATTTCGTCGAGACGATGCTCAATCTGGCAGGGGCGGGAAAAACCCTCAGGGTCGTGGACGATCAGGTCGGAAGCCCCACATACGCCCTCCACCTCGCCGAGGCAATAGGCAGGATGATCGAGCTCTCGCTGTCCGGCACATACCACATAAGCGGCGGCGGGAGCACATCGTGGTACCGGTTCGCAAGGGAGATATTCGAGCTTACCGGAATGGATGTGGATCTCGTCCCCGTAACAACCGAGGAGTACGTCAAGGGGGCGGGCAGGGTCGTGGCGAAGAGGCCCAAAAACTCCGTCTTTGACATGACGAAGGTAAAGACGGACACGGGAGTTACGATGAGGGTTTGGAGGGACGGGCTGAGTGAATATCTCGGGCGGAGGGAAGCCATTGGAGGGGAGCCGTCAAATAGTCGATAAGTCGATAGGCCTATTTTTATAGCGGAGAAGGAAATTCAAACATCTTGTTGATTGAAGCGGGAAGCCGCCAATCTTTTAAAAGCGAGTAAAGATGAGAAGTTCCGGGGACGGTCGGGGCGAAGAAAAGGTTAATGCCAGGTCAAACAGGAGCGCCCTGAGGGATTATATCGAGGCGATCGTATTTGCCCTCGTCATTGCCCTTGTAATAAAGGCGTTTATCGTACAGACGTTCAAGGTGGACTCGGGTTCAATGATTCCAACGCTGGTCGCGGGCGATCAGATACTGGTCAACAAGTTCACCTACGGAACGAGAATTCCCTTCAGCGATGTGAAGCTCTTCCCCGCAAGGGAGCCGAAGAGGGGCGAAATAGTCGTTTTTGAATATCCGAACAACAGGCGGGTTCACTACATAAAGAGGCTCATAGGACTTCCCAGAGATGTAATAGAGATAAGAGACAAACTTCTCTATGTGAACGGGGAGAGGTATGAGGTCGAAAGCGCCCATTATGACTACCCCACAATTATACCAGGAATCGCCGTGCACAGGGATAACCTCGATGCGGTTACAGTGCCGGCCGACTCGTATTTCGTGATGGGCGATAACCGCGACAACAGCAGCGATTCGAGGTCCTGGGGATACGTCAAGGGATCGGAGCTGGTGGGCAACGCCGTGATAATCTACTGGTCGTGGGACATAAGCTCGGGGGGATTTTTCGGGCGGATCAAGAACATCCGTTGGAGCAGGCTGGGCGATGTTCTCCTAAAAGGCCGTAAATGACATTTTTAGATGAGGTAAATTGTAATGAGTGGTTCCGCAAATGGCAGGGAAAAAAATAAGGTTCAGAGGAACTTAAACAGGAGCACCTTCAGGGAGTATGCCGAGGCGATCATCTTCGCCCTCGTCCTCGCCCTCGTAATAAAGGCCTTTATCATCCAGGCATTCAAGATACCCTCCGGCTCCATGATCCCCACGCTCTTGAGGGGCGATCAGATACTGGTCAACAAGTTCATCTACGGAACGAGGGTGCCGTTCAGCGATGTGAAGCTCTTCCCCATAAGGGAGCCGGAGAGGGGCGACATAATCGTGTTCGAATATCCGAACGACAGGCGGGTTCACTACATAAAGAGGCTCATAGGGCTTCCCGGCGATGAGATAGAGATAAGGGACAAACTGCTCTATGTGAACGGGGAGAAGTATGTGGTTGAGGCCGCCCATTTTGACGACTTGGCGGTTTTTCCCGGCATCGCGGGGCCAAGAGACAACTTCGGCGCGGTTACCGTGCCGGCCGACTCGTATTTCATGATGGGCGACAACCGCGACAACAGCAGGGATTCGAGATACTGGGGCTACGTCAAGAAGTCGGAGCTTGTGGGCAACGCCGTGATAATCTACTGGTCATGGGACATAACCTCCGGGGGGATTGTCGAGCGGATCAAAAACATCCGCTGGAGCAGGCTGGGCGATATCCTCCTGAATAAATAGAATACCGAATAATAAGAATAGATGTTTAGAAAACTTGGGGACAAAGACATCGGCTTTTATGGTACAGCGGCACTCTTTATCCTCGTTTTTTTTCTATATGTCCTCCTCTTCGACAACGTCTTGATAACCTCGCCTGTGATGGAGCCGGGCCTCAAGAGCGGCGACTACGTCCTCGTCGGCAGCGCTTCGTATAACCTTTCCGTTCCGATAGGGGGGAGGCCCTTCGAGATAAAAAAGCCGAAGAGGGGGGATATAGTCTTCTTCGAGAAGGAGGCCCGGGAGGATGACGGCGCCGGGACGTCATCGGTGCTCAGGGTTGTGGGAGTTCCCGGAGATACCGTGGAGATCGTCGATAAAAAGGTATTCATCGATGGGAAACCTATCCGTGAGCCGTACGTGACCTTGAGCGACGAAAAACTTTATCCCGGGAGTATCTCCGAGAGGGACAACCTGGGGCCGTTTATCGTCCCCGCCGATTCCTATTTCCTCCTGGGCGACAGGAGGGACGTAACCATGGATTCCAGGTTTTTCGGGTTCATTACGTCGGGCGAGATAAAGGGCAAGGTCGTTTTTATCTACTGGTCTACGAACCCGGCTAGAGGGATTTTCCGGGATATCCGGTTAAACAGGATCGGATTTCTTCGCTCTTCCGACTAAAAAAATGATTTGACACATCACTAATTAAATGATATTAAGGTAGAAGTGGTTGATTTATAGTTTGATCGTTATTATTTAACTGTTTTTGTTTTAGAGGGATTATGAAAAATAGAATAAGATCGCTGTTATCGGGGGAGCGGGGCGCAACCAGATTCAAGACGCTTGTAATAATCCTAATAATTGCGGCGATAGGCTATGGGGGACTCAAGGTGGCAAAGCCCTATTACGACTGGTTCAGGGTCAAGAAGATAGTCAAGGAATTGGCCATCGATTGTCGTAACCAGCCGAAGAGCTGTATCGAGGGAGCGCTTCCGAGAAAAGTAAGGGCGATAAGCAGCGATCCTCTCGAGGGGGAGATCGAGATCAAAAAGTCGATGGGAGGTAAAAAAACCACGATAATAATGGATTATGATGTGGAGGTGGTCTTCATCCCCGATAAGTTTAGCCATGTCTTTAGTTTTCATATAGAAGAAAGCAACATGTAGAGAGCAGATGGCAAGGTGTCTGTCTTCTACTTATCCAACTATTTTGAATGCCTCCCTTTATAAGGGGGGTTTTTTCATCTTGGGGGTGTGGGGGTAAAACAGCGGTTTTATTCTATTTGCGGTTGGGCGGGCGGGGTGGGCCTTCAACTCCTTTTGAGGGACGTTTAATATGACGAGGATTCTCATCAGCGGGGGAACGATAGTCAATCCCGGCGGGGATTATGAGGGTCCCGGAGGGCTGTTGGTGGAGGGGGGGGTGGTCATCGACTTCCTGAAGCCGGGAGAGATCGTGGAGGGTGCTGTGGTGTACGATGCGGCGGGGATGGTTGTCTCCCCCGGGATTATCGATGTGCACACGCACCTCAGGGAGCCCGGCTACGAATACAAGGAGACCATCGCCACCGGGACAAGGTCTGCGGCGGCTGGCGGCGTGACTACGGTTTTCTGCATGGCGAACACAAATCCCGTAAACGACAGCGGAGAGGTCACGAAGTATATATTAGAGCGGGCGAGAGAAGGAGGGGTGGTCACGGTCTGTCCGGTGGGGGCGGTGACGAAGGGGCTTTCGGGGGAACTCCTAACCGATCCGGAAGAGCTGAAGGGGGCCGGGGTCTTCGCGCTGTCGGACGACGGGAATGTTGTCTCAAATTCCGGGCTGATGAGGAGGGGGATGATAGGGGCGAAGAGATTTAACCTTCCCGTGATAACCCACTCGGAGGATATGACGCTCGTCGACCGCGGCGTTATGAACGAGGGGAAGGTGTCGGAGGCGCTCGGCCTTGCCGGGAACAACGCCGCCGCCGAGGAGATAATGATAATGAGGGACGTCACTTTGGCTAAGATCACTGGGGCGAGGCTTCACGTGGCCCACGTGACCTGTGCAGGGGGCGTTAAGATAATCAGGGGGGCGAAGGCAAGGGGAATAAACGTAACCGCGGAGACCTGCCCCCACTATTTTTCGCTGACGGAGGAGGCCGTGAGGGAACTCGGCACCAACGCAAAGGTCAATCCCCCACTCAGAACCGAGGAGGACAGGCTCAAAGTGATCGAGGGGATTGTCGACGGGACGATCGACGTCATCGCCTCCGACCACGCCCCCCACGCCGGGAAGGATAAGGAGGTGGAGTTTCCTTTTGCCATGAGCGGGATGGTCGGCCTCGAGACCCTCCTTCCCCTCTCTCTCAGGCTCGTTCATGAAAAGAGGCTGACGCTCTCAGAGATGATAAAGAAGCTGACGGTAAATCCCGCCTGTGCCCTCGGGATATCGGGCGGGGTACTGAAAAAGGGTGGGGATGCGGACGTTACGGTCATAGATCCTGATGAGGAGTGGGTGGTTGATCCCGAAAAACTCTTCTCGAAAAGCAAGAACACGCCGTTTTCGGGGTGGAAGATGAGGGGCCGGGTCAGGCTGACGATGGTCAAGGGGAAAACCGTCTTTAAGGACGGCAAGATTATGGAAGGGAAAAATGTTTAGACAAAGGATAATCGGATTTTTTACATTGATATTGCTGTCATTCGGGCTTCTTTTCTGTTCTGGGACGACCAAGTACGAGAGGGAGTTTGAAGGCTACCGGGAGATGGAGACGGTGGCCGACGATTGGTATTCCACGTACCTCTTGGATATGAAGGCGGGCTACGACCATATCCGTGTGACGAAGGGTCTCCTTGGCGACAGGGAGGTCGTAAGGATTGTAGAGGAGGGAGCGGTTGTCTTCATATTTGATGAGAAGAAGGGGCCGGTAGTAAACGATATATATGGAGAGGCCTTTCTGACGGCCGATGAAGACCGGGATCTGCTCGGCTTCATGTATCGTATGACCGTTCTCTCCCACGGGGTTCTCATCGAGGGAATCAGGAGCGGAGATTATATTTTAGTGGATTTTCACTCCGGGGGAGGGGAGCAGCATATCAAATTCTCCGCTGACCAAAATATCTACCCCTCCGTGGCCCTCACCTATATAGCGATAGAGGAGGCGATGAATGCGGCCAAGGGCACTGGTTTTGTCCCGGGTCAGAAGTTCAAATACCGCGTATTCATCGAAAATCTGAAGGTCATAAAGGATATGGAGGTCGAGGTTCTGGGTGTCGAGGAGGTTGTCGTCGGTGGTGAGAAATCGAAACTCTTCAAGGTGGAGACCAAGATAGAGGGGTACAAATCGACATCCTGGGTGGGGATTGACGGCAGGGTGGTAAAGGAGATCACGTTGGAGAGGTTCGAGGCAAAGCTTACCGATAAGGAGAAGGCGCAGGACCTTGACGGCGCCGGGATTACATACGGCGACATACTCGAGATCGCCCTCGTGCCCTCGGACAAGAGGATAAAAAATCCGGAAGGCTTAAAGCTCCTTAGGGTGAAGATAGACAATTTTCCAAAGACATCGTCCGCCCTGACGGGCGACTTTCAGTCGCTGGAGGGGCCGGATGACAGGATGGGATATATATTTACCATGAGAAGGGGGGAGGTTGAGGAGTCCGCGCCCGTCAAGTACGGTGATTTCCCCGATGATGTGAAGGAATATCTCCTGCCGTCCATCGATGTCGAGAGCGACAACAGGCTTATAGTCGCAAAGGCAAAGGAGATTGCGGGCGACGGGAAAGACCCCGTCAAGGACGCCGAGAAGATACTCGATTGGGTGTTTGAAAACGTTGAAAAGAAGATGGTTGACGCAACGTCGGCCCTGGACGCCCTGAATACCCTCGAGGGGGAGTGCGAGTCCCACGCCTACCTCTTGGCGGCCCTTTTGAGGGCCAGGGGGATACCCGCCAAGGTGGTCTCCGGGATCGTCTATTCAGAAGGGCTTGACGGCTTTTTCTTCCACGCGTGGAACGAGGTGTATCTGGGAAGGTGGATTCCTGTCGACGCGACCTTCGGGCAATTCCCGGCCGACCCGACTCATATAAAATTTTCGGAGGGGGGAAGGAGCTCGCTTTTTGATATCGTCTCGCTGATAGGCTCGATAAAGGTGGATGTTTTGGAGATGGTAAGAGATTAAATCTTTGTTTTTCAGGCTTTGAAAAAAATGGAAGAAGAAAGAGCGGTAAAGGTCTCAAGGATACTCGTGGTTGACGATGAGCCGAGCATGAGGAACTTTCTCGATATAATGCTTAAAAAAGAGGGTTATGAGGTTGACCTGGCGGTGGATGGGAAGCAGGCGCTCTCCTTGGTGGAGTCCAAGATATACGATCTGGTCATAACCGATATAATGATGCCGGGGATAGGCGGCACGGAGGTATTGAAGGGCGTAAAGGAGGTACACCCCGAGACGATGGTGATTATGATCACCGCCTACGCCTCCACAGAGAGCGCCGTGGAGGCGATGAAGGAGGGGGCGTATGACTACATATTGAAGCCCTTTAACGTGGATGAGATAAAGGTAATCATCGGAAACGCTCTCGATAAGGGGAGGCTTGAGCGGGAAAACATACTCCTGAGGCGGGAGCTTGGAAAGGAGTACAGCTTTGAGAACATCATAGGGATCAGTTCCGAGATGCTCAAGGTTTTCTCCCTGATTAACAGGGTGGCCGATACAAAGACCAATATATTGATTACCGGTGAGAGCGGGACCGGAAAGGAGCTGGTCGCAAGAGCCATACACAACAAGAGCGGCCGGAAGAATAAGCCCTTTGTCGTGATAAACTGCGGCGGAATACCGGAAAACCTCCTGGAGAGCGATCTCTTCGGACACGTCAAGGGCGCCTTTACCGGCGCCGTTACCCACAAGGAGGGGCTTTTTGAGGTCGCCGACACGGGAACCATCTTCCTGGACGAGGTGGGGGAGCTGACGCCCTCGATTCAGGTGAAGCTGTTGAGGGCTATCCAGGAACGCACCTTCAAGAGGGTCGGCGGCACGGAAGACATCTCGGTCGATGTCAGGATAATCGCCGCCACGAATAAGGAGCTGGAAAAGGAGATCATGGCCGGAAGGTTCAGAGAGGATCTCTATTATCGCCTGAATGTAATCGAGATAAAGCTTCCCCTCTTAAAAGACCGAAAGGAGGATATCCCGATTCTTGCGCACCATTTTATGGAGAAGTTCTCTCTGGAGCAGAGGAAAAAGATCATGAAAATATCCTCCTATGCAATGGATGTTTTAAAGGAGTACTCGTTTCCCGGAAACGTCAGGGAACTTGAGAATATCATAGAGCGCTCCGTGGCCCTGGAGTCTTCAAATATTGTTCTTCCGGAGAGCCTGTCCCTCTCAATGAAAAAGGTATTTGACGGCTCCGAGTTGGAAAAGGGCCGAGATCTTTTTACAAACGGTTTTTCAATGGAGAATTATATTGAAGATATTGAGAAGAAGCTGATCGTTCAGGCGTTAAATCGCGCCGGCGGAAAGAAGAAGGAGGCTGCGAGGATCTTGGGGACCAGCTACTGGGTCCTCTTGAGGAAGATAGAAAAATACGACATCAAGTAGGGGAATTTGCTTATTTGCAAATAAACTTTGTCGTTTTGCAACTACGTAACTTTTTTCAGGGTCGAAAGGATGATGAACGAATCCGGGCCTCAAATTTTTCTCTAATAAATTCAATGGTTTGGAAACTTTTGGGTGAAGGTTACTTTTTTGTTGCATTGGCACACATATTGCACTACTATATATACAAATCTTTTGGTGGATTGGAGGTGAGAAAATGCTAAGAAAGATCAGAGATAAGAAGGGTTTTACCCTTATCGAGTTGATGATCGTTGTTGCCATTATCGCAATCCTGGCCGCTATTGCCATACCTAACTTCCTGAAGTTTCAGGCAAAGTCAAAGCAGTCCGAGGCACGGACGCTCCTGACGGGTATATATGAGGCGGAGCTCGCCTACTTTGCGACGGAGAATGTGTTTGAGGATGCTGGTGAGGGTGGTGGCCCGGGAAATGCCGGCGAGGCCCCGAACATTGGTTTTGAGCCGGCATCTGCTCCCAAATACTACTCGTGGTATATAGTGGCAGTTTCTTCGTACGGCTTTACCGCTTCGGCTTCCGGAAATATCGACAGGGATCCTACCCTGGACCAGTGGTTGGAGCACGAAGATGCACGTGAACCTTGCAACCGCTTCGACGACGTATCGGATACCGCAAGAACCTGTGTTTCCGATTAATTTCGAAGTTTTATGAAGTAGGGTTTCAACTCTGGGGCGGAATTTGAAAAAATTCTGCCCCTTTTTTTAATCCTTTGGCCTTTTGATATGAACCTACCGGGCAGATTTAAAAATTTCTTTGTAAATAACCTTCCCCATCTTATCTTTTTCTCGGCGATCTTCATCTACGTCATTACCCTATGTCCGGCGGTCTACTGGCGCGATTCAGCCGAGTTCGTGGACGTAGCCTTCTCCCTCGGCATTCCCCACCCCGCGGGATTCCCGACGTACATGCCGCTGGCAAACCTCATGACCTACCTCCCGATGGGATCGATCCCGTTCAAGGTGAACCTCCTGTCGGCAGTGATGGGCGCCTTGGCGTCGGTAACCCTTTTTTTCCTGATCAAAGAGCTGATTGTCACCCTCGGCGGCAGGAAGGACAACTGGGGCTTGTGCTTCTCCTCGATAACGGCCCTGGCCTTCGCCTTTTCGTATTCCCTCTGGGAAAGCTCCGTTGCGGCGGAGGTCTACGCGGGGATGGGGGCCGCCGCCGGCGGAATACTAATCTTCACCTTGAGGTGGAAGAATACGTGGGACAGACGTTATCTCTTCGCCGGCACCTTCCTCTACGGGCTGTCGGCGGGGATCCACGCCACGGTGGCCTTCTTTTTGCCGGCGCTCCTTGTCTTTGTGTTGTTGAACTTCAAGGGGAGGCTGAGGGGTTCCGACTTCGTGCTCTCAATCTTCTTTTTTATACTCGGTTTCTCCTCTTTTTTGTATCTTCCGATAAGGTCCCTCGCCGACCCGCGGATGGACTGGGGTAATCCCGAGACCCTTGAGCAGTTCCTCATTCTAATTACGGACAGGAAAGACACCGCTTACCATTTTGCCGTCTCCTGGGGCGACCTTCCGGAAAAAATCCTGGTCTTTCTCAAGGTCATGGTAAGGGAGCTGACTTACTTGTGGCCGGTGGCGTCTCTTGTGGGCCTCTACGTGGCAATAAGGAGGGACTGGCGCGTCTCTATTCTCCTTTTCCTCTTCTTCCTGGGCCACATCTCATTTTTTGTGTGGTACTGGAAGGGGGGGACGGTTTACATCCCGTCGTTTTTGGTCGTAATGGGACTGGGCGGGGCGGGCATATATTTCATCGGGGAATACCTGGCGGGCTTTAAAAAGATAAAGATCAATTTCAGGAGGATACTCCTCGTCACTGCCCTCTCCTTCGTGGTCTTTTCCCTCCTCAAGGATTACAGATCCCTCGACAAATCTAATTACTACGCGGCCCACAACATAGTCTTTGCCGATTACATGCGGTTTGAGTACGACTCCCTCGCCCTTACCTCGATATATTGGCCCATATTTTACTACTATCAAGATATAGAGAGACTGAGGGAGGACGTAACGGTAGTCCCCTTCAGCGATATATTTCAGCCGAAATACTTCAACAGGGTTACGGCCGGGAGGTTCCCCAGAATCGAAGTCCCGGATATACCCTACGAGTCTGAAACCGCAATCCCGTATCTGGGCGCCCTTATCAAGGCGAATATCGATGACAGAAAGATATATATCGGGCCCGATGTCAGGATTGTCGAGAAGGTCTCCAAATATATAGTCCCCGAGGTATTCTTCTTCAGGCTCCTTACGGAAGGGGAAATCGAGGCGGCCGACGACGAGTTCTACAGGGAGTATTTCATCGAATATCTCGGCAGATTCCACACGTTCATCCAGAGGGAGCTCTCGTCGAGGGGCGGGGAGTTTCTGGCCGACAACATATACAAAGACTACTATTCGATAAGTTTCAGGGCCCTTTCCAATTATTTCATCACGAGAAAGATGTGGCCGGCAAACAAGGCGATCCTGAATATGGCCGGGGCGATCGTTGGATTCGTTCCCGACCTCAAGGAAAACCTCGCTTTTTCCCTTATGCAGCTCGGGGAATATGAAGAGGCGGAAAAGATATTCAAGTCACTTATCAGGCGCTATCCGGACGTCGTCTGGCCGAGGCTAAATTGGGGCCACAATCTCCTCGCTCTTGGGAAGTACGACGAGGCGGTTGCCGAATTCGAGACGGTGCTCAAGATGGGCGGGGCAAGGGCGGAGGCGTACTACGGGATCGGGCTTGTCCTCTACAGACAGGGGAGGCTCACCGAGTCGATTGATGCCCTGACGAGGGCGAAGGAGTCGGTTACCGAAAAGACCAAGAGGGAGGACGTGGAGGACATCGACAGGCTCATAGATACAGTCGACAATAAGCTCTCCACAGGCAATCGTTCCAAGTAAAGGCTTGAAATAGCCGCCCGTTTCTGATATAAACTGTTCATTCCTTCTTAGCAACATCTCCTGTCGTTTAGTTCTTGGTCGATTTTAAGACTATCCGACTGTTTGTTGGGTGGTGTGATTGGAGAGGAGAAGGGGAAATTGTTTTCGATTGATAGGAATATGTTAAAGAGCCGAAGCTGATACCCTTATGCGCGTTGACCCAAGATATGAAGGGGTATTTGACGAACTCAACTATGATATAAAGCTGTTTTCGCCCCGCCTCTACCCGTATTTCATTATCATCAGTAGAAAGAGGGCGTGATCATTCGGGCGTGCGGTTGAGGTTTAAGTGAGGAAGAAAAAGAAGATATGCGTGGTGATTCCGGCCCATAACGAGGAGAGGCTGATAACGGATGTCCTCGACGGGCTTCCCGCCTTTGTGGACTGGGCGGTTGTCGTTGACGACAACAGCGACGACGACACGGTCGGGCGCATTAAGGGGTACAGGGGCCGATTCAGGGGCAAAGTGAGGCTGGCCTCCCTTCCCGCAAACCTCGGCGTTGGGGGCGCCATAGCAAGGGGTTACAGGGAGGCCCTTGAAGTCGGCGCCGACGTTGCCGTTGTGATGGCCGGCGACAACCAGATGGACCCGGCGGACCTCCCGGCGATTGTGGACCCGGTGATCGATGGCGAGGCGGACTACACCAAGGGGAACAGGCTCTTCATGGGAGGCTCTTGGGAGAAGATCCCCAAGGTTCGTTATCTGGGCAACTCAACCCTCTCCCTTTTGACGAAGGTCGCCTCAGGATACTGGCACGTGGTGGACTCCCAGAGCGGGTACACGGCGATAAACAGAAAAATCCTCGAGTTGATCGACATAGACGACATCTATCCCCGCTACGGGATGCCCAACGACATGCTCATCAAGCTAAACGTTGTGAACGCGAGGGTCAAGGACGTCAAGGTGAGGCCGGTCTATGACATAGGGGAGCGGTCGGAAATAAGGCTCTTCAAGATCATCCCGTCGATATTGTGGCTCCTGACAAGGGGCTTTTTTTCCAGGATGGCCAAGAAGTACGTGATCTACGATTTTCACCCCCTCGTCTTCTTCTACCTCCTGGGCCTGACGCTGACGCCGTTTGGCTCTCTGTTCGGCCTGTACCTTATCGTGATAAGGGTTCTGGGTCTCATGGGCTTTGTCGACTACGGGGTGGCCCCGACGAGCGCGCTTTTTGCCGCCTTCCTCTTCATATCGGGACTCCAATCGCTCTTCTTTGCGATGTGGTTCGACATGGAGTATAATAAGTCCCTGAAGTAGTTCATACATGAGGCGGGGGGAGAGATTGAAAATCTTGATTGTTGCCAGCTCGTTTCCCAGATGGCAGGGGGACTGGGCGGGGGTATTCCTCCTGAATCTCGGGAGGGCGCTTGTTGAGATCGGACATGATGTTATGGTGCTGGCGCCCCATATCGGCGGCACCCCCAAGCGCGAGACGATGTGCGGGGTCGAGGTTTTCAGGTTCAGATACGCATGGCCGGAGGGCCTGGAGACGCTGGCCTACGGGCAGGGGATGATAAACAACGTCAGGAAAAATCCCTTAAGGTTTCTCCTGATTGTCCCCTTCGTCGTCGCCCAGTCGATACATTTAAGGAGGATGGCTAAAGGAGCAGACATCGTAAACGCCCACTGGCTCATTCCCCAGGGGATCGCGGCGGTGTTGGCCCGGGTCAGGTTCGTGTTGACGCTTCACGGCTCCGACGTGAACATCAGGTTTCGGGGCGCCTTCGGTTTGCTGATGAGGTCTCTTTTTCGCCTTGTGGTGAGGAGGGCCGAGGCGGTTACGGCAAACAGCACGGCCACCAAGGAGAGGATAGAAACCCTCGCCCCCGGGGTGGATGTAAAGGTAATCCCCATGGGCGTAGACATAGAGCTCTTTTCAAGGGCGGTCGGCGGAAGGGGGGGGGAGTTGGCAAAGGGGAAAAGAGGAAGGGGAAGGACGAAACAAGGATAATCAGCGTGGGACGCTTGATACCCCTTAAGGGGCAGGAGTACCTGCTCTCGGCGTTGGCGCTGATAAGGGAGAAAATACCGGAAGCAAGGCTCATCCTCGTGGGGGACGGCCCCTACAGGGAGAGGCTTGTAGGACACACGGGGAGTCTGGGGCTTGAGGACTGCGTCGATTTCATAGGCGAGGTCGACCAGGACGAGGTGCATAGGCTCCTTGCCGGGAGCGACGTATTCGTCCTCCCGTCCGTGGTGATGGACACCGGCGAGACGGAGGGGCTTGGGACGGTCCTCATGGAGGCGATGGCCGTGGGGGTCCCCGTTGTCGGGAGCGCGGTGGGGGGGATAGTCGATATTATAGAGGACGGCGAAAACGGGATCTTGGTCGAGGAGCGGTCGCCCGAGGCGATCGCCGAGGCGGTCATGAAGATTCATGGCGACGACGACTTCAGGATGAGGATCGTATCGAGGGGGATGAGGGACGCCGGGGAGAGGTTTTCGTGGGAGGGGATCGCCGCTAAGTTTGACGAGTATTTTCGTGAGTTGAAAAGGGGTTTTTGAATGAAAGGGACAAGGGACACTTCCGATAAGGTTGATGCGAACGATCGGATCGATGCGATAGCGGAGGGGAAGAGGGTGCTTAAGATCGAGCGGGATGCGATAGGCGACCTGATCGACAAGATCGGGAATGAGTTCGAGACGGCGGTAAGGCTCATCTTCGATGTGAAGGGGCGGGTGATAGTCACTGGGATGGGTAAGTCCGGCCTCGTGGCGAGAAAGATATGCGCCACCCTGTCGAGCACCGGAACCCCCGCCTTTTACCTCCACCCGGCCGAGGGGCTCCACGGGGATATTGGCGTCGTCACGCCGGATGACCTGGTGATCGCCCTCTCCCACAGCGGCGAGACGGCGGAGGTCTTGAAGCTTTTCCCGTATTTTAGGTGGGCCGGCGTCAAGATCATCGGAATGACGGGGGAGGTCAAGTCCACCCTGGGAAGGGAAAGCGACGTGGTGCTGGACGTGGGTGTCAAGAAGGAGGCATGCCCCTGGGACATCGTCCCGACATCGTCCACCACGGCGGCCCTGGCTCTGGGGGACGCCGTCTCGGTGGCCCTTCTGAAGATGCGTAACTTCGACCTCAAGGATTTTGCCAGAAGACATCCGGAGGGCTCCATCGGCAGGAGGATATTCTTGAAGGTGTCCGACCTTATGCACAAAGGGGAGGAGATTCCCGTGGTGAACGAGGACGTAATCTTAAAGGACGCCATATACGAGATGACATCGAAGGGCCTCGGGATGACAACAATCATAGATAAGGACGGGAGGCTTACCGGGTTGATCACCGACGGGGACCTGAGGCGCATATTCCAGAAGGTGGCCGATCCCCTGGACAAGAGGGTTGCGGAGCTTATGGTCAGGGATCCAAAGGGGGTCGACGAAAAGAAGCTCGCGGCGGAGGCACTGAGGATAATGGAGGATATGGCGATAACGTCCCTCGTCGTAAGGGACGACGACGGGAGACCCAAGGGGGTGATTCACATCCACGATATACTGAGGGCGGGGATAAGCCTATGAAGAACGTGCTGATTGTGGGTGGAGCGGGATATATCGGGAGTCACGCCGTAAAGCGGCTGATGGCGGAAGGGATAAACCCGGTCGTGTTTGACAGCCTGATAACCGGGTACAGGGACGCCGTTTTGTGCGAAGATTTCATCGAGGGAGACCTGAGAAACAAGGGCGATATCCAGGCCGTCTTTGAGAGGCACGAAATCGACGCCGTGATGCACTTCGCGGCCCACTGCTACGTGGGCGAGTCGGTCGAGAATCCCCAAAAGTATTATATAAATAACGTCGTGGGGGGGCTGAACCTCCTCTCGGCGATGCTCGATGCGGGCGTCAAAGAGATCATCTTCTCGTCCACCTGCGCCGTCTACGGGGAGCCGGTCGAGGTTCCCATCTCGGAGGCCCACCCGAGAAATCCTGTAAATCCGTACGGCGTGACAAAATACATCTTCGAGAGGGCGATGGAAGACTACGCCGCGGCGTACGGATTAAGGTACGTCTCGCTCAGATATTTCAACGCCGCCGGAGCGGACCCCGAGGAGGAGCTGGGGGAGCGTCACGATCCGGAGACGCACCTGATTCCCTTAACCCTTATGACGGCCGGGGGCGTAAGAGACGAGATTACGATCTTCGGGGAGGACTACAACACCCCGGACGGCACCTGCATCAGGGACTACATCCACATCTTCGATCTGATCTCCGCCCACGTCCTCGCCTACAGGCATCTCAAGGGAGGGGGCGGGCCGGCCGCCTTCAACCTGGGGAGCGAAAAGGGCTACTCGGTAAGGGAGGTGATCGACGTCTGCCGGAAGGTTACGGGAAGGGAGATAAAGGTCACGGTCGGAGACAGGCGCCCCGGAGACCCGCCGGTGCTCGTGGCGTCTTCCGAAAAGATAAAAAAGGAGCTGGGTTGGGAGGTCGAGTTCGGCGACCTCGCGGGGGTCGTTCGGACGGCGTGGAATTTCATGCTGAAGAGGGGAATGGTGAGATGACGGCGGAAAGGATATGGGGGATAGTTCCCGCCGGGGGGAGCGGGAGCAGAATAGCCGACTCCGGGATAAAGGGGGAGGGCGGGATTTCAATCGACGGAAAGCTCCCGAAGCAGTTCATAAGGGTTGGCGGCGTTCCGATCCTGGTCAAGACGCTGAAGGCCCTCTTTAACGCCGGCGTCCTCTCCGGAATCACCGTTCCGGTAAAGGAGGAGTATATAGGGCTTGCCCGGGAGCTTATCGTGGAGTTCGGCTTGACAGACAGGAATATACTGTTTGTCACGGGAGGCGAGACCCGCCAGGCCTCCGTCTTCAACGGGCTTCTTTCAATCGAAAAGATGGGCGGAGCGGACATAGTCCTCATCCACGATGCGGCAAGGCCGATTATCGCCCCCGAAACCGTGACTGCGGCGGTCGAAGAGGCAAGACGCTTCGGGGCCGCGGCCGTAGGAGTAGGCGCCACGGACTCGTCCGTCTTATCCAAAGACCTCTTTATCGAGAGCTACGTACCGAGGGAGAAACTCTTCTCGGTCCAGACCCCCCAGGTTTTTATGTACGATCTCATCATGGAGGGGCACCGGGCCGCCCTTTCGGACGGAATAACCGACGCCACGGACGATGCGGGGCTGGTCCTCAGGATGGGAAAGAAGGTCAGGATAGTCCCCGGAAGCCCGGAGAACATCAAGGTCACGTTCAGGGGCGACCTCGACAGGATTCGCTGAAGTCCCCGTCGCTGTCGGTATAAACAAATCCCCACGAGCGGGCTGCACCTGGAAACAGTGGCGATCGTGGTGAAAATATGTTATAAAGGTAGGGGGGGTGTTTTTAGGATTGAGGGGATGTTTTTGGGGGATGGCGGTGTTAAAGGGCGGTGTTATTTGGGGGTGGTCATATTGATATTTTGACGATATGGAAGAAATACGAATCCTCGACATAAAGGTGAATCCCCTGACCACGGGGGAGCTGAACCGGGAGATAGGCGCAATAATCAGGGAAGGGCGAAAGGAGCTCGTCCTCAACGTCAACGTCAACGCGATAAACCAGGCGCTCAAGCACCCCTTCATGAAGGAGCTTCTGAACAGCGCCGAGATAGTCTTCTGCGACGGCCACGGGGTGATGCTGGGGGCAAAGATACTCGGGCATGATATCCCCGAGAGGATAACCTACGCCGACTGGATGTGGGACCTTTCGGCCTACATGGAGGCCGAGGGTTTTTCCTTCTACTTCCTGGGGGCGGAGGAGGGGGTCGCGAGGGCGGCCGCGGAGAGGCTTGTCGGGAGATTTCCGGCCCTAAAGGTTGTGGGAACGAGAAACGGCTATTTCGATAAGGAAAATGGCGCAGAGAACGATGCGGTGATAGAGGGGATAAACAGGGTGTCTCCGGACATTCTGGTCGTTGGGTTCGGGATGCCGGCCCAGGAGAGATGGCTCAAGGATAACTGGGAGAGGATAGACGCGAGGGTTGCGCTCACCGGCGGGGCGTGCTTCGATTTCATATCGGGCAGCGTCAAGCGCGCGCCGAGGTGGATGATGACCCTTTGGCTCGAGTGGTTTTTCCGCCTCCTCCTCCAGCCGAGGAGGATGTTCTACCGCTACGTCGTCGGCAATCCCCTCTTTATATTGAGGGTGATCCTGGAGAGGTTGAAGAGAGGCTTGAAAAAATGAACCGGTTTGTTTATATACCATGAGCGTTAACAGAAAGAAAATCCTCCTTTTTATCTTCGTGGCATTTTTGCTGTCCTCGGCCATGGTCAGGATGATTCACCCAAGGGCCGACGCCCCCTTCGACCTGTCGTGGTCTCAGGGGCCGAGCACCGACGCGTCCTACTACATCGAGCCCGCGGTAAACTTCGTCAAGGGGAGGGGGCTGAAGCCCATCTCGGGCATCTGGAACGCCCCGGGCTACTACCTCCTGTATCTGCCGTTCCTTCTCCTCTTCGGCGTGGGGTACGCCCAGCTGAATCTGATAACCGCCGCAATCAGCCTATTGGGCTTCGTCTTCTTCTTTCTGATTGTAAAGGATCTGCCCAAACGGGACGACGACATAACGACCGCCCTTTTCGCCTCTCTCTTCTGGGCCTTCACCACATTCTTTGTTATGTACAACAGGATCCCCCTCATCTACACTGCGATGATCCTCTACATGCTGGTCTCTGCGTGGCTCTGGTTTCTCGGCACGAAGAGGCGCCTCTTTTTCATCTTCTCCTGGGCTGTGATCTTCATTGCCGTCCTGTACGTCCGGGTGATCGCCGTGGCCCTCGTCCCCGCATTCCTGATAGGGCACATCCTTCTCTTCTTCGGGGAGGGGGAGGGGAGGAGAACAAGAGTCATCAGGGTGGTGACGCTGTTGGCGATCGCCGCCGCAGGAATTGCCCTTGTGTTGTTCGTCGGCAAGCTTTTCAACCTCTCGCCCTTGGACATAGCGTTGGCCAGGGTGAAGGCCCACCTGAAAGGAGACATCTTCGGCGACGGATTGCTCGTCTACTTCTTCAACATAGGCGAGAGCGGCGGGATAACCCGGTACCTTCCCGTGGTCTCGCTGTTGGCCTACTCATACATCATAGTCTTTGTAAGGGACTTATTTGCGAAGAGGCTCAACTTCAAAGACGGGAAGGACGTGATGAAGGTGGTAATTCTCGCGTGGGCGGTCTTCGGCGCCTTCTACACGATCCTCTTCAAGTACGCCCCGCCGAGGTACTTCCTCTTCCTGATGCCGCCGCTGTTTATCCTCGCGGGGATGACGTGCGCCCGCCTCCTTTCGCCCGAGGAAAAAAGGGACTTCGGATACGGCTACTATTTCATTCTCCTCTCCTGGCTTCTATTTCTCGTATTCAGGGTTATCCTGATAGTATTTTCCTACCTGATAAGCAACTTTACTACCTTTGCCGTGGGGTTTAGGCTCTCCGCAGAGGCCGTGGCGCGGTTCAGCGCCCTTATCAAGTTCTTCGGCTCGTTCTATCTCCTCCTCTCGATATCCCTTATCCTCTCGCTTTTGATTATAGCGGCGATTTACCTGATAGACCGGGCCGGAGAGAGAAAGGAGGGGGAGCTTGCTGTGAGGAGGGAGATAAGAGTCGCCTTTATCGTGGCGTCGATGGCGTTTTTCCTCTACTACCAGGGGGCTATCTGCTGGCGGTGGGCGGAAAATCCCCACTACACGCTGGTAAATACGTCAAGGGAGCTCGCCCGCCTCGTGAATGAAAACGCGGTTGTCTCGGGCCCGTACGCCCATCCGTTGACCATAGAGAACGACCTGAGACATATCTACATGACCTTTACAAAGCCGAAGAGCAAGACCCCGTGCGAGAGGTTCAAGGAGTCGGGTACCACGCACCTTCTTATCGACAGCAAGAACGGGCTGGTTTACATAGAGAGGCTCTATCCAGAGACCTTCGATTGTCTTGACCTGATTGATACCTTCTACGTCAGGGGTAACGCCGTGGGGCTGTATGCATGTAAAGATCGTCCGGAATACACACCCACATATTTCGAGCGGGCACAAGCTTTGATGGGCGCCGGGGATTTTGAGGAGGCCGAAAAGCTCCTGTTGAAGTCGATCGGGGAGGGCGCCCCCGCTTCCGCCGAGTACGCCTCCCTGGGGAGATGTAAGGCCATGTTAAAAGACAGGGAGGGGGCGGAAGAGGCGCTTGAAAAGGCGATAGAGATCAATCCCGACAACCTCCCGGCCCACTGGGGTTTGGGGCAGCTTTTAGAGGCCAAGGGTGACAGGGAGGGGGCGCTCTCTCACTACCTGTCGGTCCTTGACCTCTATCCAGAGAGCAAGGTCGTCAAGAAAAAAATAAGGGAGCTTATCGTTGAAACAAACGAGAGATAGCGGCGATAAATCTGGCGGCAAAGGGCCGAAAAAAGGGGCAGGCGAGTCATCGAGGCTTGTTTCGCCTTTGACCAAGAGGAAGAGGTGGGCGAGAAAAATATTGATCTTTTTCCTCGTCCTTATGGACGCCGCCTTTCTGACAATCTCCTGGTTCAGCGCCTACTGGCTAAGATACTACCTGGCCTTCTACTTCCCAAAGACGATAAACGCATTTTCCGTCTATCTATATTCCACCCCCATTATGGTTACGGGCTGGGTTGTGACGTGCGCCTTTTTCGGCCTCTACAGGAGGACGAGCAAACTCTCCGTCATCACCGAGTTTAATCTCCTGGTCAAGGCCTCCCTCCTCGGGCTTCTCGTCAGCATGTCGCTTTCGTTTTTGTTTAAGAATCTTGACTTCGGAAGGTCTGTCGTCATATTTATGTTCGGCTTCAGTCTCCTCTTTTTGAGCATCTCGAGGGTCATAATCCGGTTCGTCGAGGAGAGGATGTGGGAGAGGGGGATCGGGATTGTAAGGACTTTGGTGGTGGGTGCGGGGGAGAGCGGGATCCGCGCGGTTCAGAAGCTCCAGGATTCCAGAGAGGTGGGATACAGGGTGGTGGGGTTCGTGGACAAGGACGAAAAGAAGTGGGGGAAGAAGGTCAGCGGTATCCCGGTGCTTGGGGGGGAGGACGATATTATGGATATTGTGGTGGAGCACGACATCGACGACGTCTTTTTCGCCCTCCCGAACATCAACCACCATAAGATCCTCGACATAATATCTTCGTGCACAAAGGGGGGTGTGTACTTCCACATCGTGACCGATATCTTCGACGTCATATCGGACGGCACCGTGATAGACATGCTCGGCGACTTCCCCGTGGTGGACCTCAAGGGGGAGGGGCCGACGTGGGGATACTCCATAATCAAGAGGGCGATGGATATATTCATCTCGATTTTCGGCATAGTCTTCACGACGCCCATCTGGCTTATCATAATGGCCTTGATAAAGATCGACTCGAAGGGGCCCATCCTTTTCAAGCAGAGGCGGGTCGGGCTGAACGGCAGGGAGTTCAACATCATGAAGTTCAGGACGATGCAAACGGAGGCGGCCACCTACGCCCGCTCCCCGAAGAGCGCCGTGGACGACAGGATCACCCGGATCGGGAAGTTCCTCAGGAAGTTCAGCCTAGACGAGCTCCCGCAGCTGATAAACGTCATCGCCGGGGACATGAGCATCGTCGGGCCGCGCCCGGAGATGCCGTTTATCGTCGAGAAGTACAAGGAGTGGGAGAAGAAACGCCTCGTGGTAAAACCGGGGCTCACGGGCCTGTGGCAGGTCATCGGCAGGAAAGACCTCCCCCTCGAGGAGAACATCCAGTACGACTTCTTTTACATCAAGAACAGGTCCCTCGTGATGGACCTCTCCATCATCATGAGGACGTTTCCAGCCCTCCTCTCCAGGAGGGGGGCCTATTAGCTATTAGGCTATTAGGCTATTGGGCTATTGGGCTGTCAGGGGGCTTATCAATATAAAATGACCGCACAAGAGAGAGACAAGAGGCCCCTATCGCTCATTTCGAAGGAGTTTTTAATAAACTCGATAAGCCTCCTCCTGTTGATTTTCGTTCTCTTTATCGGGTTGAGATTTGCCCGTAAAAACTGGGACATCTTCGTCGGTCTCGTCGATCTCTCCCCGGCATATATCGTATCGATGAGCGCTCTGATCCTCGCCTTTCAGCTCCTCTCCGGGGTCAAGATCAAGGTATTGACATCGATCTTCGGACTCGACCTTAAACCCAGGGAGTGGTTCGGGCTTGCCCAGGCCAACTCGCTTCTGAACTACCTCCCGGTTCGGGGAGGGAGCGCCCTGAGCGCCTTTTACCTGAAGGGTTTTCACAATTTTCCCATAACCGAGTACCTTGCCGTCCTGACCGCGGGTTTTGCCGTGACGACCGCCGTGTTTTCCACGGCGGGGTGCTTCGCCGCGATGCTTGTTTCCCTCACCTCCGGCGTATTCCCCCTCTACACCTTGGCCGTCTACGTCTTCCTCATCGTCTCGATATTCGTCCTCTTCTTATTCGTCAAGCTTGTCACAAAGAGGGTAAAAAACAGCCGCCTGGCCAGGTTTCTCTCCGGCTGGGAGAAGATCCGCGAGGGGGGAAGAAGGCTCGCCGCCCTTGTCGCCCTCGATTTTACCATGATCTCAATGGACGCCATGAGGATAAAGCTCTCCTACGGGCGCTTCGGCGTTGACCTGAACTACTTCATGGGTCTTGCCATGGTCCCGGTTTCCAACCTCGCAAGCGTCGTGAGCCTCATCCCGGGCGGGCTTGTGGCGAGGGAGTTCGTCATGGGCCTGATCTCCGGGGAGATAGGGGCGGGATTTGAGGTCGGCGTCTTCGCATCGGCGCTGGACAGGGCCATCCTCTTTTTCTGGATACTCCTTTTGGGCTCCATCTCCTTGGTTGTTCTCCGTAAATATCGGGGGAACACGCGGGGAAACACGCGGGGAAACACGCAGAAAAACATGGGCAAAAAAGGGGGATAAAGAGAAAAAAAAGTGTTGTACAAAATGCTTGAAAAATAATTCCAATCTGCTATCTTATATTATGAAATGTAATTCGGCTCAGGACTATATCGAATGAAAAGGCCTTTGTTTAAAAAGGAGAACTCAAAGAGCTTGATCCTGCCGCTGACGGCGGGTCTCATTTTGTGTGCCGTCTTTCTGCTTCAGACCAAGATCGATGATGAGAGGAGCACATGGAGCCATGAGGAAGAATTGCTCTACATACCCTCCGGCAAGGTTCTGAAGATAGTCAGCCTGGGGTTCGATGAGGTTATGGCGGATATCCTGTATATCAGGATGCTCGATTATTTCGGCACCCACGCGACTTCGGACAGGACCTACACGTGGCTCTACCATATGGCGGACCTTGTTACAACCCTCGACCCGAAGTTCAGGTTTCCGTATATCTTTGCGGGATTAATGCTCAACCTCGAGGCGAACCAGCACGAAAACGCCAGGAAGATCATCATCAAGGGGATGAACGAGTTCCCGAACGACTGGTACTTTCCCTTCGTTTTGGGGATAAACTACTTTTTTCACGATGGGGATTTCAAGGACGCGGCCGACAGCATCGAGAAGGCGTCAAGGCTTCCCAAATCCCCGGCCTATCTTAAAGACCTTGCGTTAAAGTTGAGAAGGGAGGGCGCAACCAGGGAAACGGCCATAGCCTTTCTTCAACACCTGTATGTAAATTTCAAGGACAAGGAGTTGCGGAAGATCCTGGCCGCGAGGATAAGGGAGATAAAAGCAGGGGGGGGAGACTATGAGTGAAAATGCCGTAGAGCTTAGAGGTATCTACAAGGCATACAAGACCGGCTTTATGATGAAGAAGGTCGAGGCCCTAAACGGCGTCGATCTTGTCATCAAAAAGGGGGAGGTCTTCGGCTATCTCGGGCCGAACGGCTCCGGGAAGACCACCACCCTGAAGCTCATCATGGGGATAATATATCCCGACAGGGGCGAGATAGAGGTACTTTCTAAATCCCCGTACGACATTTCGGTGAAGGAGAAGATCGGATTCCTTCCCGAGAGCCCCTATTTCTACGATTACCTGACTGCTGTGGAGTTTCTCGATTTTTTCGCGAGGCTCTTCTCGATACCGCAGGGGGTGAGGAGGGAGAGGATAAGGAGGCTCTTAAAAAGCGTGGGGCTTGAAGACAGGGCGGATGAGCCGCTGAGGCGCTTCTCCCGGGGGATGCTTCAGCGAATAGGGATCGCCCAGGCGCTGATAAACGACCCGGAGCTTGTTTTTTTTGACGAGCCGATGAGCGGCCTTGACCCCTTAGGCAGGGCCGAGGTCAAGGAGATAATCCAGGGACTGAAGAGGGAGGGAAAGACGATAGTCTTCTCGTCTCACATCCTGCCGGACGTGGAGGCGATCGCCGACAGGGTCGGGATAATCGTGGACGGGAAGATAAGGGACGTGGGTGACCTAGACCGGATGCTTAACGAGAGGGTGAGCTTTGTGGAGATAACGGTCTGCGGCCTCGATCACGATCTCCTTAAATCGATTGAGGGGAAGGCCGAGGTCAAGAGGACCCTCAAAGACCGCACGGTGCTTCTGGTTGACGGGGCCGAAAATATCAACGAGGTCATAGACTACCTCCGCTCCCTCAAGATAAGCATAGAGTCCGTGGAGCCGATAAGGTTGACCCTTGAGGAGCTCTTTTTAAGCGAGATAAAGGGAAAATCGAAATGACATCCTTTGTAAAAAAAGTGTGGGTCATAACCGTAAACACCTTCAGGGAGGCGGTACGCGACAGGATCCTTTACAGCATCGTGTTCTTTGCGCTTCTGATCCTCGCCCTGTCCACCGTGATGGATATTATCACGATCGGACAGAAGTCGAAGATAATAAAGGACGTGGGTCTGGCGTCGATCTCGATATTCGGGACGCTGATCGCCATATTCGTCGGCATCGGCCTGGTCTACAAGGAGCTGGACAAGAGGACCATATACACCATCGTCGCAAAGCCGGTCACCCGCTTCCAGTTCCTCCTCGGGAAATATTTCGGCCTCGTCCTGACAATCTTTGTGGAAGTGCTGGCGATGGGATTGATATTCGTCCTGATCGCCTTCCTTGCAACGGGGAGCCTCGACATAAGACTCTTCGTCGCCATCGGCCTGACCTTTTTGGAGCTGATGGTGGTCTGCGGAGTCGCGATTTTTTTCTCGTCTTTTTCCACGCCGATATTGAGCGGGATGTTCACCCTGGGGGTCTACGTCATAGGTCACACGACGAGGGACCTGTACGAGTTCAGCGCGAACTTCAGGGGTACTTTCTTGGAGGTGTTCTTCAAGACCCTCTACTACGTCTTCCCGAATCTGGATAACTTCAACGTAAGGCCTCAGGTGGTTCACGGATTGCCCATAGGGCCTGAATATTTTCTCTTTTCAATATCTTACGGTGTCCTCTATATCGCCGTTCTGCTTATATTATCTTCGATAATCTTTACCAAGAGGGATTTTAAGTAAAATGAAAGACTCGATGAGACTCGGTGCGTTTTTATCGCTTATAGTTGCAATCCTGCTTATGGTGCTTCTGCGCGTCTACATGGGCTCCGCCGCGGAATACAAAAGGGCCAACGAGGCGTTGAAGTCGGGAGACAAAGTTTCCGCGATCAACCATTACGGCCGCTCGATCAAGTGGTATGCCCCGCTCAGCCCCTGGGTAAAACGCTCCATAGAGGAGCTCTGGGAGATAGGGGAGGGCTCCTACGCGTACGACACGGAAGAGGCCGTGTACGCCGTAAGTATACTCAGAAGCTCCCTATATGCGGCCAGGGGTCCCTTCACGCCCTTCAAGTCGAGGATCGAAGAGGCGGACGGCTGGCTTTCCCTGCATCTGTCGGAGGGGGAGGGCGGACCGGACAGGGAGGATGTGGAGTTTGTATTGGGCTCCAAGGCCAGACCGAACAGGCTCTGGTCGCTGGCCGTCGGTGTGGGATTTGTGGGTTGGACATTGTCGGTCTTTGCGTTTATCTTTTTCGTTTTCCCGGAAACGGAAGCGGGCGTAAATCAGAAGAGGGCCGTCGTTTTAGGACTTGTTACCTGCGTCTTTTACTCCCTCTGGATGTGCGGACTCTATTTCGCTTGAGTTTTTTGGTGATAACAAGATGGCAGCAATGCCCCTGGGCCTATTAGCCGTACTCTTCGGTTTCTATTTGTACGGCCGGAAGGATCGATTTGTCTCCCTTGCCGGGAGTCTCCTTGCGGTTCTGGGACTGGTGATTTTCATCTACGGCCTCATCTCCGTCCTTGTGCCTTCATTTTTTTATTGAGATATATGATTCCTGCCTGTTTCTATATCACTTGTGCATTTATCCTCGGCCTTATGATAGGAAGCTTCCTCAACGTATGTATCTACAGGATGCCGAGGGAGCGGTCGATCGTAACGCCCCCCTCCTCCTGTCCGTCGTGCGGGAATAGGATCGCCTTCTACGACAATATACCCGTTCTGAGCTTTATTATCTTGAGAGGGAGATGCAGAAACTGCAATGCTGTGATCTCATGGCGCTATCCCGCGGTCGAGATTATGAGCGGCGTCCTGGCGGCCCTGTTGATGTACAAGCTGGGGTTGACTTTGGAGTTTCTGTTCAGCTATGTTTTTTGCGCCTCCCTTATCGTCGTTTCCCTTATCGATCTCGACTATCAGATAATTCCGAACGAGATATCCCTTCCCGGGATCGTGGTATTTTTCGCCTATTCCTTTTTCAGTTCCCGCCTCCCCTGGAAGGCCTCTCTCTTGGGGATCGTCTTCGGCGGGGGGATTTTGGCCCTGATCGCCGTTTTTTACTACCTCTTGACGAGGACCGAGGGAATGGGGATGGGGGACGTCAAGCTCCTGGCGATGATAGGGGCCTTTCTGGGGATTGAGGGGGTTATCTTTACACTCGTTGTGGGGAGCATCCTGGGATCGATCTTCGGTATTGTCCTGACCCTTAGAGACAAGGGGGACAGAAAGACGAAGGTTCCATTCGGCCCGTTTCTGTCCATTGGAGCGGTGGCGGCCGTATTTTTCGGGGGGATCCTCTTCGATCTATATTTCGGCATGATGTGAGGAATCGTTGTGGAATAGGGCTGTTTAAATGGGGTCGAGGTCGGCCCCGGTTTTTATTTTCTTGACCGAAAGCCGTCAATAAGTATAAAATATAGAATGATTTATTCGGATGCAATAACAGATGTGCCGGGAGTCAAGGTAGGGCACGCTCAGGACTTCGATGCGATGACCGGGGTAACGGCTATTTTGACGGAGTCGGGGGCCGTGGGAGGGATAGATATCCGCGGCACCGCGGCTGGAACGAGGCAGGTGGATTCCCTCTCACCGCTTCACGTGGCGGGGGTGGTTCACGCCGTTACGCTGGCGGGCGGGAGCGCCTTCGGACTTTCCGCCTCCGGCGGAGTGATGAGATACCTCGAAGAGAAGGGGATCGGAATCGACGTCTTCTACGTAAAAATACCTATCGTCCCTTCGGCCATAATCTTCGACCTCGGGATCGGCAACCCCAGGGTGCGCCCCGACGAGGAGATGGGATACAGGGCTGCTGTGAACGCAAAGGGAGGTCCCGTCGACCAGGGGAGCGTCGGGGCAGGGACGGGAGCCTCGGTGGGAAAGCTCAACACCACCGCCTTCGCCATGAAGGGCGGTGTGGGCACTGCAAGCGAGTCGTTCCGCCCGAAGGGGGGTTCAGATAATATCGTGGTCGGGGCGCTCGTTGTCGTAAACGCTTTCGGCGATGTCCTCGACCGAAAAACCGGCGAAATACTGGCAGGGGCGAGAGACCCGGAAAATCCCAAACGCCTTATCAATACCTCGAAGAGGCTCAGGGAGGGCGAGGACAGAAAGATGCCGCCGGGTCAGAATACGACCCTTGCCGTCCTCGCCACAAACGCGGCCATCGATAAACAGGGCGCTATCAAGATGGCCCAGATGGCGCAGACCTCTCTCGGAAAGGTCATCTCACCGTTTCACTCCACCTTCGACGGAGACGTCGCCATCACCCTCTCCCTTAGGGGAGGGCAAGGCGTGGGGATTAATACGCTGGGGATGCTGGCGGAGACAGCCCTGTTGAAGGCGGTCGAAAGGGCTATTGTTACCGCCGACGGCAGAGGAATTATACCTTCATATTCAGATTTGAACGGGGAAAAATGATTGAGGAAAGAAGAAAAGCGTTGGCAAAGGCGTTGAAGGATGAAGACAAGGGTGTAAAGAGTAACGCTTCGGACGCCCTCCTGAAACTCGAGGGTTTGATGGAGCTTCCCGATATTGTCGCAAAATTTAAATCCGCAATAAAAACGGACAAGCTTCGCTATATTTATTCCCTTTCAAGGATGAAGAACGAAAAGGCCCTGGTGCCCCTTATATACTCCCTCCAGCACGACGAGGATGACCTGAAGATAGCGGCTATCAGGGCCATGGGCGAGATCGAGAGCAGGAAGGCCATTCCGGCCCTCTTGAACGTCCTCAAGGTAAACAACGTTCTCGCCAAGATTCAAGCGGTTGAGTCCTTGGGCAGGATCGGTGATCCGGGGATCGCAAAGATATTGATGAAAATCCTCCCCTCGGGGGACAAGGAGTTAGACGAGTCTATTATAATGGTGCTGGGCAAGCTGAAACAAAATGAGGTGGAAGGGCTTCTGATCTCCCTCCTCCAGGACGAAGAACCGAGAATAAGAAGGGCCGCGTGCTGGGCGCTGGGGGAGCTCGATATTTAAGGGGCTGTCGGGGAATTATATCCTATAGAATGAGAGGCGTTTTTTTAACTGACGGAGGGGTCGGTCGGTATTGTAACAGGGGGTCGGGATTGTGTGGGGGGGGGATTATTAAGGGGGGCGGTCGTTATGGGGGCGGTTGTTTACCGATGTTGTTGTCTCACCGTAGTTATCATATCTAAGATATCTATCACACCTTCGCCATTGTTTCTTTAATATCAAGCGCTGTTCAAGTGGCGCAGTCGTTGCGTTTCAATATTAAATACCAAAAGAATATCGGGATGTCATGGTATCGATGTCGCAAGAAACACTCCTGCCTTTGTCGATGTCGCAGATTCGATCCAAATCCTGTTCGGCTTGAATCAAACAAACGTGCCTGATTTTTTTTCAAAGAAAAATTCTTTTACCTCAAATTGCCGGTATTGCCCCGGGGTTTGAACGAGGCGGTAATGCGGTTTTTTCGAGACCGCAAATCAACTCTTACACCGCATAACGCGATTGATAGTGGCGTGAAGGGGCGAGGCGAATCTACATATAATATGCCGGAGTCAATCATTCGGACGTGTATACCCTGTAGAGTTTTTGTTAAACAAAAACGACCGAAGATGCATTGATTGTCCGGCCAAATGACAAGGTGATTTACCCAAGACCACCAAGACATCTTTCCCATTTATGGATTTACTGGCCGTGTCGGTTGTATGTTGAGGCAAATTGCCCAAGGCCGCCGGGGCACTTTTCCCATCTATGGGCGCATGGGTTGTGTCACCCCCTATAGTGATGCGGTTCTACTTTGCGAGAATCACGGTAGGGTCGATATTTCTGGCGAGTATATCCACCTCTGAGATTATGGAGCGGAGCGGTTTTCCGGTGTCGATGTTCTTGTCGTTGAGATCGACCTCCTTCGGCTCATCGATGATTTTTCCCTCACGGCTCATGAAGATTTTGACTATCGGTATTTTTCGTTTCTGGGTATATCTGGATACGAGGGCCAGCTCGTTGGTGTCGAGCCTGACGGCCGTTCCTATCGGATATAGGCCCATCATGTTGAAAAAGACTTCCAGGTACTCCATGTTGAAATCCCCCGTCTCCTTGGTCATCTTTTTCATCTTCGCCATGGCTTCCGCCGGCGAGAGGGGATTCTGGTAGGGTCTTAAGGTTGTGCATGCGTCGTAGGTATCGGCTATGGCGATTATCTGGCTCTCCGCTATCGGCTTGGAGTTCTCCTTTGGCTTCGGGTATCCCTTGACGTTGGGCCTCATGTGATGCTCGTAGACCATCCTTGCGATCTTCTTGTCTATCCCTTTCAGACCGTAAATCAGCTCGAAACCTAATGAGGGGTGCTGCCTCATCACCTTCCATTCTTGATCGTTGAGCTTTCCAGGTTTCAGGAGGACGGTCTTGGGGGTTTTCAGTTTGCCTATATCGTGCAGGAGTCCTCCGAGCCCAATTTCATTGATTTCTTCGTCGTTGAAGCCGATCTCCTCGGCGAGGGCCGAGGCTATTATACAGACGTTTACGGAGTGGGAGAAGAGGTAGTCGTTGAAATTTTTTATCATGGAGAGGGAGAGGAGAACGCTCTTGTCTATCAAGATGCTGTTGACAATGCCCTTTACCGCCCGTTTGTTTTCGAATACGTTGATCTTGTTGCCCATCCTTATATCGTCCAGCGTCTTTTCGATCGCGTCTATTGCTGAAAAGTAGGTCTCTCTGGCGCTTTCCGTGAAATTTATGTCTTTTATCAGGATGCTTCTGACTTCCTTCTTCTCCAGCAGGAAATTCAGATCTTCCGTTTCAACATCTTCAGGTTTCTTATTTACAAGCTCGATGAAGGGCGCAAGCTCCTTCCTTTTCAGTGAGGATTTAATAATAATCAGCTCAATCCCTTTATCTTGAATAAGCTTGGTAAAGGACTGGAGATGAACGTTGCTCTCGTATACCGGGACGCCGTCCAGGACAGGGATATTTCTTGTGACGGCGATGACTATACGGTTTTTATCCCCGATTAGTTTTTGCAGGGCCGCGTAGAGCTCGTCTATGGTTTTTGTAACGGACGGGTGTGTCTCGGGATACAGCTTCAAGCTGGACAGGGCCCCGCCCATGAATTTCATCGTATTGATGAAAAGCTCTTTAGTCTTTTTTTCGTCTACTTTATCGTTCATATTTCAACACCGAGCGCCTTTAGCGCGGCCAACGAAGCCCTTTTAATGTTACTGTTACGCTTCTTGGCGGCCTTAAATAAAAATCCGATGGCCTTTTCTCCCCCGAGTTTGCCCAGCGCCTTGGCCGCTGTTATTCTCAACTCTTCATTTCTGATTCCCCCGAGAAACTCGCCCTTTAGAAGGATCTTCCCCAGGGCGTCCATAGAATCCTTGCTGCCGAGCCTCGCGAGGGAATTAATCGCCTCCCTCCTGATCTCGAAGTTCCTGTAAAACATGTCCCTCGTTGTTGCAATGTTTACAAGGGGTTCTACGGCCATTGCATCACCGAGGGCGCCCAGCGAATTGATCAGGATAAAGGCGAGCTGCTGCGGGGCGTTCTCCAGCATTCGGAGGAAAAAAATAGTTACGTTCTTTCCGCCGATTTTTGTCAGCGCCTTGATTACCTCCCTCTGTACCCTGATCTCGTCGTGATTCATTACCCTAGACAGGGAGTTCAGGGATTTCTCGCTCTTTATCTCCCCCAATATATTGGCCATGTTTCTCACAACGAACCATCTGTTGTCGAAGAGGAGTATCTCCACCTTGGGTCTCGCCATCTCTCCGAAGCTTACTATGAGCTTGATGAGGTTTCGCCTTATAAAGGAGTCCTCGCTTTCGATCAATAATTCCAGGGCGGGCGTAATGGTCTCATCTCCTATGACCTTAATCAGTATTCCAAGCTCATTCCTGAGCTTTTCATCCTTTTTCCCGAAGTTATCCAGAGCGCCCTTGATGACTTTTTCGGTTGCGCATTTTCTCACCGTTTTGACGCACATCTGCTGAATTTCCTTGGGGCGTCTCCTCCTCGGGTGAGCTTCCTTGGATACCGCGGTAAGCAGCTTCAGGGCGTAATCGATCTTCTCCTGGGCGGTGAGCTCGCCTGCGAGCTTTATGATGTTGATAAGAATCTTTTTGATTCTGTTCGGGTTTGTCTCTTTGACCAGAAGCATTATCAGGCGTTCTATCTCTTCAACCAGCTCCTTGTCCTCTTCTTCCTCCTCCTCGATCTCTTCGGGCATCTCGATGTCGACTTTGACTTCTTCCTCGGCCTCGCCGATTTCCTCGGCTCCTTCTTCCGCGTACCCCTCCTTTATAAGCCCGTCGAAGGCCGCCTCTTTTACCGTTATCAGCTTTATTCCATTTTCGCTGAAAAGCTTTATTGCCCCGCCGGCCTCCCTGAACTGGCTGTGTTCCATTGCAAAGAGGTTCATAAATGAATTGAACTCCTCGAGCGTCAAACCGTTTTTGAAGGTGAGGTTTGATACACTCTTCATGTTCATATCTTGAGTGAGATGCTTTATTACCTCGTTTCCCTTGTTTAAGGGGAAATCCTTGTTGAACAGTCCTTCCTTTTTTAAAGAGATGTCCAGCTCCCGCTCGCTTTCCAGAAACCTCTGCAGGACACTATATGCGTTTTCGTAGGACTTCTTCAGCGATGGGTGACCCTCGGGGTACATGGTCCTTCCTTTTTGGGCCCTGTATATTTCTATAATGACGGATTCTGCTGTTGGGACGTTTGATTCCATAATTTCGGGAGTTTTCGGTCGATAAAGGGTGTTTCTTATCTTCCCTTAATGCAAGGGTTATTTATCTCCTCTTCAATGTAAGGGACAACCAACCGCTTCTCAATGCAGACGGTTTTTGATTGCTTCCTATTTCAAGAGGTATCCAACCGCTCCTAATTCCAGGGTGTGCCCGGCCTCCCCTCGGTCCAAGTCTTGCCCGCCCCCTAAAAAATCTTGCCCCCCCAAATCAAAGTCTTGCCCGGCCCCCTCAATTCAAATCCTGCCCGGCCCCCCCAAAAATCTTGCCTACTCCCCCTGATCCAAGATATATCCAATCGCCAACCGCCGCCGGTGTTTTAAGCCCTTCTCTCTATTACGTAGTCCGCGAGATCAAAAAGTGCCTGTTTTTCCTCGGAATCGGGAAAATCCACCAGCTCCTCTTTCGCGCTTTCGGTAAAGGACTTGGCCTTTTTCATGGAATATTCTATTCCGCCGTGTTGTTTTACGATGCCGAAAATGTAGCTGAAGTCTTCTTCGCTTTTTTTGTCGGCGAAAAAAATCTCTGCCGTTTTATCTCTCTCCCCGTCGCTCATTTTCAAAAGGGAGAATATCAAGGGGAGGGTCGCCTTCTGTTCCGCCAGGTCGTTTCCGACCGGTTTACCCACCTCTTTCAGGTCGGAGGAATAATCGAGGACGTCATCCACTATCTGGAACGCCATGCCCACCCCCTCGCCGAATTTTGCCAGCTTTTCCTCGTTCGATTTTTCCGTTCCGCCCAAAAGTGCCCCTATCCTGCAGGCCGAGGCGATCAGTACGGCGGTTTTGTTGTGGATGAGCTTGAGATACTGCTCCTCGGTTATGTTCAATGCATTTTCAAGGGCGATCTGAAACATTTCTCCCTCGGTCATCTTTTTTGTAGTCAGGGAGACTATGTCGAGGATCCTTAAGTCTCCCACCTCCACCATCATGGAGAAGGCCTGGGATATAAGGAAATCGCCCACGAGGATGCTCGTCTGGTTGCCCCACAGTATATTGGCTGACTCCACTCCCCTTCTTAATTCGGCGCTGTCCACCACGTCGTCGTGAAGCAGCGTGGCGGTGTGAACGAGCTCTATTACCCCCGCGAGGGAAATGGACTTCCTGTTGTTCTCGTTTTTAAAGAGCCTTGAACATAAAATCAGAAGAGCCGGCCGAAACCTCTTCCCCCCGGAAAACATGATATGCTTCACTATCTCTGGGATGAGATTCACCTCGGAGTATATATTTCTCCGTATTTCTGCTTCTACTTCTTCCAGCTCACTCTGGATTAATGCGAAGGGTTTTGTCATATCGTGAACTAAAAGGGGATATCGTCGTCATCGGGGCCCGTGGGACCTTCATGAATCGGGGGTACATCCCCCCCGTCGTCGAAATCCCTTCCCCCCCCCTCGTTGAAATCGCCTGTTTCTCCCCGTCTGCCCAGCATCTGCATGGTCTGGGCGACGATCTCGGTGGTATACCGCCTGTTGCCGTCCCGGTCTTCCCACGAGCGCGTCTGGATTCTGCCTTCAATGTAGATCTGCTTTCCCTTGGACAGATATTCCCCGCATATCTCGCCGAGCCTGCCCCAAGCCACGATTCGATGCCATTCGGTCCTCTCCTGTTTTTCGCCGGTGTTTTTGTCCGTCCACTTCTCGTTTGTGGCGATGCTGAAGGTGGCTACGGGTCTGCCGCTTGGCGTATACCTTACCTCTGGGTCCGATCCAAGATTCCCAACAAGAATAGCTTTATTAACACTCACATCCCCATCCTATTATATGTTATTACATTTCTTTACATATTTCGATTTTACCACCGCAGTGTGACAAGTCAAGTTTTTTTTCAGAATAAGGGGCCGCCGCGAAAACCGGCCTTCGCCCTTTGACAAATCCGAAGAAAAAAAGCGGATAAAATATGTATCCTTTTTTTATCCGATAGCGGTGTTATTGTTGACTTGACCCCTCTGTTCAACTATAATTTTAATATGAGTCTCAACTACATGCCTATTGAATATAAATGGGACCGGGCCGATCAGAGCGACGATACGGTCTATGGCCTTAAAGATGACCTCAAAAGATTGTATGACCTTGAAATCTCCGAGGTGACCTCGAGGCTTCTCTTGAACAGGGACATCACGGATGCCTATGACGCCCATGAATTCCTCTTTCCAGACCTCTCGCAATTTCCCGATACTTATCTGATGGCCGACATGGACAGGGCGGTTAAGATTATGATCGAGGCTATTGTTTCGAGAAAGAATATCTGGGTTTTCGGCGACTACGACGTGGACGGGGTTACGGCGGTCTCGATAATCGTCCTGTTTCTCAAGGCCGTCGGGATAGATGCGAATTACTACATCCCCGAGAGGGTAGGCGAGGGGTACGGCCTGAGGGCCGACAGCGTCCGCAACATGAAGGAGAAGGGGGCCGATCTCATCTTTACCGTCGACTGCGGCATCTCCAACGTCGACGAGATAGCCCTCGCAAAGTCGCTGGGGATGGAGGTGATCGTCACTGACCACCATGAGGTGCCGGAGGTGATGCCGAAAGCCGATGCGGTCCTGAATCCTAAGAGGGCCGACTGCAGATTCCCTACCAAGAGCCTTGCCGGGGTCGGGATCGCGTACAATTTTCTCATCGCGTTAAGAAAGGAGATGAGAGACAGGGGACTCTTCGTCGAGGAACTTCCGAATCTCAAAAGATACCTCGACCTCGTGGCCCTGGGCACCATAGCCGACATCGTCCCCCTGACGGGAGAAAACAGGCTGTTTGTCAGGTACGGACTGGTCGAGCTTACGGAAGACCACCGCCCGGGCATCGTCGCCTTGAGGGAGGTCTCCGGTGTGAAAAAGGATAACATAAGCACGGGAACGGTGAGCTTTCGCCTCGCCCCGAGGCTGAATGCTTCGGGAAGGATCGGAAGCGCCATGGACAGCGTGAGGCTCTTGACCACAAACGATCCCGCCCAGGCCCTTTCCATCGCCCAGAGTATCGAGATCGAGAACAGCAAAAGACAGATTATGGAGGAGGAGGTCTTAAACGAGGCGATAGAGATCATCGACAGGGACGGCATCCTCGACGATCGACGCTCCATAGTGCTTGCCTCGAACAACTGGCACCCGGGCGTTGTGGGGATCGTGGCGTCGAGGCTTGTGGACCGCTACTACCGCCCCACGATCATGGTCTCCCTCATGGACGGGATGGGCAAGGGCTCCGCGAGGAGCATCTCCGGGTTTCATATATACAGGGGGATATTGCAGCTCGAGTCGCTGCTCATCGAATTCGGGGGGCACAAATATGCCGCAGGGCTGGCGATCGAGGCGGACAAGATTGACCTTTTCAGAGAGAGGTTCGAGGAGGTCGTCACCGAGATGACCACGGACGACCACTTCATCCCCGCGCTGAAGATAGATGCTGAGATAACACTCACGGACATCCAGAGATACAACCTCCTTCACGAGACGAAGCTCCTTGCGCCCTTCGGCTCCGCAAATCCGGAGCCCCTCTTTCTGGCCAGGGGGCTCGTGGTGAACGAGGCGAGGCTGGTGGGTAAAAACCACCTGAAGATCGCCTTCAAGGACAAGAACTGCAGGTGGGACGCAATAGCCTTCGGGAAGGGGGAGATGGCGCGAAACGGGATGGATGTCGTGGACATCGTCTTCAACCTCAGGGAGAACAAGTGGGAGAGGGGGAGCGGAACGGAGCTCAACATCCGGGATATAAAGGTGGTGTAATCGGTCGGGGCGGGTCGGGGTTGTTGTTATTGATGTCGGGGGGTCGGGTCATCTGTTTATTGGTAGGGATCGTCGGTTTATTAAAGGGGTCGGGGCATCTATTTATTGGGGGGGGGTCGTCGCCGTTAATAACAGGGGGATGCTGTCCAAAAAAATACCCTGTAATGTGGCGCAACAGATTCCCGCCCGGCTTAAGGCCGGATCGTCTGTTTATTGGGGGGCTGTCGGTTTATTAAAGAAGTCGGGTCGTCTATTTATTGGGGTGGCCGCCTGACGTTTCAAGAATGTCGAATTTCCGCAACCTGCCTGTTGCCTCAAATTCCCCGGACATTTCGGAGCCTGCAGAAACTCTAAACGCAAATTGATGCGGCGTAATAAGTCTCCGATCGGCCTGGAACCGGGGCCGGGCGCCGTCCTCGATCGAAGGGATTATAAAGGCGGGGACGGGCGGTTTCCCCTCGGCCGGCCGTGCCCTTAAAAAAACTTTCTCGACCATCCCATCCTTTGCCCTTTTAAGTCAAGCTTCGTTTCGGCGGCCGGGGCTTTGTTCGCACTTGGGCGGGGAACCCAGGGACAGGGTTGAATACTAATCGAAGCGCCGGGGGACCGCTTCGCATCTTTAGGGCGACATCGAAGTCCGCAGAAAATCCAGCCGGGCCTACATTAAACCCGCCCCCGCGTCTCGGCAGGTTCAACTAAAGCCTCTTTACCCATCTAACCTTGAAATGTGATCCTTTATCTCTCGAATAAACTTCCCCCTCGCCTTGAAGGTCAGGTCGAAGGCTGAGAGGATCATCCTGTCCGGGTCGGTGAGGCCCGCGCGCCGCGCCGCCTCCATAAAGGCCTTCTTTACCTCCCCGCTTTTATCCTTTCCGTCACCTGTCATGGAGAGGGCGGCCCCCCTCATGGCGTTTAAGCAAGCGTACTGGGCCTCGCGGACGGGGCCGGCGGGAGCCGTGTAGAGGTCGATGCACTTTTTGTAGTGGGCGGACGACTCCTCGCCCAGGGCGTCGGCGCTCTTCCCTAAGAGGAAATATTCCTTTACCCCCATCATTTTACCCACCGAGGCATCGAGGAGCGACCTCAGGTCGTCGTATCTACCAACGTGGTAGAGACAGAGGGCCAGGTCTGACGCCACATCGTGTCTTTTCGGGCTAATCTCCACCACCCTCTCGAAGTGAGAGACGGCCGATTTAAAGTTCCCCCGCTCCATTTCGATGAACCCCCTGGCGTCCAGCGCCACGGCGTTGTTCGGCTCGACCTCGTTTATCATCGCGAAGTAACCGAGGCTCTTGTCGAATCGCCCCAGCTCATAGAGGAGCAGCCCGATGTGCCCCCAGGCTGGAGGATTTACCGGCTGGGCCTCTATCATCAGGAGAAAGAGGTCGAGGGAGCGTTTGTAAAACTCCTTCCTCTCCATAAACTCGTCCGGCAGGACATCGCTTATCCTCCCGGTCTCGGCAATCCTCATAATCGCTCCCTTGCAGCAAATATGGTGCGGGTCTTTTTGGTTTTAAGAATTCTATATCGAAAGGGCTTTTGTGTCAAAATATTTCTCTTTTATCCCCGCTTGGTTTTCTAAATATGCTGAAAATCCTTGTATTTCCGAGCCTCCAATGTTAAAAAGGGCTGTACATACTTTAAGGCTTTTCAAGGGGGATCTGTGGTAGAGCTCGATTTCAAAAAGTTTGACGGGCTTGTCCCGGCGGTGATTCAGGATCACGAGACGGGAGAAGTCCTGATGCTCGGGTTCTTGAGTCCGGAGTCTTGGGAGAGGACGCTGAAGGATGGGGAGGTGGTCTACTTCAGCCGCACGAGGAACAAGCTGTGGAAGAAGGGGGAGACTTCCGGCCATGTCCAGAGGGTGGTGGAGATCTACGTCGACTGCGACGAGGACACGGTTCTAATCAAGGTGGAGCAGGTGGGAGGGGCGGCGTGCCACACGGGGCACCGCTCCTGCTTCTACAGGAGGTTGGAGGGCGGCGGGTTGATCGAGGAGGGGGAGCTCGTCTTCAATCCGGACGAGGTGTACAAGAAGGGATAGGGCGGGGTGGAAATCTTTCTTAATCCCTGATGGAGTTTTGTGAGGAAAATGGGTATGAAGATAGGGCTTGGCGAGCTTATCTGGTACGGAAACAGGACCGTAGAGATCGAGCTTCCGAACGACTGGGACGTCACGCTCCACCCGATGCGGGGCGCGGCCGAAAGGCCGATGACGGCATCCGAGATGGAGGAGCGGATAAAAGCGCCGATCGGCTCGGCGAGGCTCAGGGATATAGCGAGAGGAAAGAAGAGCGCCGTTATCATATTCGATGACATCACCCGTCCCACCAGGGTCTACGAGATAGCGCCGATAGTGATAAAGGAGCTTACCGCCGGCGGGATCGACGAGGAGGAGATCACCTTTGTCTGCGCCCTCGGAAACCACGGCGCCCACACCTCCCACGAGTTCAGGAAGAAGCTGGGCGCCGGGATACTGGAGAGGTTTCGCGTCTTCAATCACAACGCCTACGAGAACTGCGTCTACGTGGGCGAGACTAAGAGGGGAACGAGGCTCATGGTGAACAGGGAGGTGATGGAGGCGGACGTCAGGATAGGCATCGGCTGCGTGACCGCCCATGCCAACGTCGGGTTTTCGGGCGGCGGAAAGATATTGCTTCCCGGAGTCTCCCACATAGACAGCGCCGCCCACTACCACATCGAAATCCACGACACGGCCCCGGAGACGACGGGCTTAGGCAATTTCGACAAGAACGTAATGCGAATGGAGATCGAGGAGGCGGCCGCGATGGCCAGGCTCGACTTCAAGGTGGACGCCGTAGTAAACGGGAGAGGTGAGACCACGGCCCTTTTCGCCGGGGACTTTCTCGCGGAGCACGCGGAGGCGGTGAGGCTCGCCAAGGGGGTCTACGCCCTCGACCCCGCTCCCGAGGGGAGGGAAGTTGTCATCGCCAACGCGTTTGCCAAGGCCAACGAGATGTTCATCGCCCTGCGCCTGGGGGAGATGGCCCTCGGCCGATCTTCCGGGACGGTGATGGTCATAGCCAACGCCCCCGAGGGGCAGGTTCCCCACTACTTCCAGCGGAGCTTTGGCAGGGACTACGGCGGGAGACACTATCCGATAGGAGGGATCGGCGAAAATATCGACGTTGTTGTCGTGGCGCCGTATCTGGACAAAAACTTCGCCGACTGGGTGCGAAACCCGGAGGTTATAACCTGGGCCAAGAGCTGGGACGAGGCGATGGAACACCTAAAGGGGAGGTTCGGCCCCGGGACGAGGGCCGGGGTGATCCCCAACGCCACGATATCGTATATAGAGTCGTAATCTCCCCCTTTTTTGAGGTTGCTTTTTTGGCCGATTCTGGTATTATCTCTTTAGGTGCGGATGTTGCAGGGTGAGGGGGTGGGTAGTCTGGTACATGTCATTTCCTTGGCAGGTGGAGGGGGGCTCGATTGACATGTCATTCCCGTGCAAACGGGAATCCAGAGCGGTTGGTGTTTGTGTGATGGGTGGCACTGACAAGCTCCTGCTTGTCAGTGAAAAGCTGGGTCAAGACCGAAGCCTAAGAAGCACATGTCATTACCGCAAAAGCGGGAATCCAGTAAAATATCTATCTGGATTCCCAATCAAGTTGGGAATGACAGCATACCGCGGATTCAATTCTTGGGCGTGGCTGATTTGAGATGTTTCAAGAGGCGTATTGCAATAGAAAAGCATTATCAGGCTTAATTTGCCATTTTTTTAAGGAGGTAAATTGTGGCAATCAGTAAAAAAACGGGGATGCTTCTTCTGGGCATTCTCCTTATCATTCTCGGGGCGCTGACGTTTATTTACATGAGGATCCCAGGGATGGAGACGGTGCTGAATATATACTGCATTGTGACAGGTGCGGTTATAATCATCGCCCTGGGGAGGGTCAGGGGGATCGAAGAGATAGGGATGCTCCTTCTGGGCATTTGGCTGATCCTCGCAGGGCTCTTTCAGCTCTTTAACTTCGGTTTCCTGGGGTCCAATGAGATCATGATGGTCCTCGCCATTGCAGCCGGCATCCTGATCCTGATCGCCCTGAACTGGAAGAAGGTGTTAAAAAACATCGGCAGGCTCCTTCTGGGTATTTTTCTGATAGTTACCGGCGTATCTTTCATGCCCGCTTTGGGAGTCGGCGGGATCGTGGCGCCGATCCTGGCGATAGTGGCCGGCATCTTCATCCTGATCGAGCGTTAGGGAAATCGTCCTTTTTATCTAAAACTTAGGCAATCCGGGCCGGCAGCCGTCGGCCCGGGGGTCTCTTCCCCTTGAAGCTTAAAGTCAAGCAATATCTATGGATATCCAAGAGGCATTTTCAAAGATAAGATCGCCGGAGACGTTGAGCGAAAAGACGGTATTTGTTTCCCTGGGGATCTACTGCGTCTCCAGGGCTTTGTTGTCATTCATAAACTTCACCGGCTTCAGATCGGTGTTTTTCCTCTTACTCTACCTGACGGCCTTATTCGGCATAGTTGTCGGCCTCGTCATGATTATCAAGTTGATCGGGAAGATCAAGGACGATTTCTTGAAACTCGGTTTTTTGGGGCTGGGCCTCTGGCTTATTGCCGAGGGCCTGTCGGTCTTTATTCCCTCGGTGAAAGAAATGTATTTCCTAAAGGTGGCTCTGTCGTTCGGCGCCGGAGCGCTTATTATTATCGGCGCTGTAAATCGGGAGGTGGTAAGGCAGGCGGCGGGCATCTTTCTTCTGGGGTTTTACCTGTTCTTGAATGGGATTACCGTAATAGTAAACATCTTCTATGCTTGGGACGAGCGTATCCAGATAATTATTGGCTTTGCGTTTATTTCCCTCCTTTTTATGGCGGGCCTTCTGTTGATGCTGGGATGGCCGGGCGGGGGCATAATTGAAGAAGACAATTACGATGATGTCCCCAAAATCGAATAGGCCCTCCACTATGACAAAGGGGAAAAGTTTATCTTAAGCCGTCTCTTTGTGCCTTCATTTGCGACAAACCGCCCGTCAGCCCTGTGCCCGACTATCCAGATAATATCGCCCCCGGAGAGGAGGATAGGAACTTTGTCCCTCTTGCTTCTGGGAATTTTAATATCTATGAAGAAGTCCTTCACCTTCTTCGAGCCCTTCATGCCCGCCGGATAAAACCGGTCTCCGTCCCTCCTCGTTCTGAGAGTGAGCGGAGACTTCAGCCTGTCCATGTCGAAGATGACGGGGTTCTTGTCATCGCCGATGTCGGTTTCGGCCCCTGTCTCGACGGCGGAGACTATTTTAAGGTTGAGCCGGGGAATTTCGGTCCTCCCCGGTATCTCGATAGAGTAAACCGCGTCCGTCCCTTCGCCACTCCTCCCCGCCTTTACGACCGAGAGTCTGCCGTAACTCCTTACAGCCGTAAGCCCGCCCGGGAGGTCCACCGCCCTCTCCCCCCTCGAAATCCCCCGGACGATGCCGAGGACGGCCTCGATGTGGCGCCTCGTCAGGCGAAGGGGCTTTTCCATGTCTTCGGCGTTTCTAAAGATCAGCTCCTTTACCGCCTCCCCCTTGAGTCCCTCTGGGAGACTATTTAAGGCGTCGACGGGAAGGGAGTTACCTTCGAGGTTTTTCTCCATGAAGGCGTTAACCTCCTCCCTTACCGTCTCGAAAAGGCGCCGATACTCAGCCGCCGTCTCCGCAAGGCTCTCCTCGACGTTTGGATTCACCTCCCTGAGTATCGGGATTATCTCGTTTCTGATGATATTTCTCAGGTACTTGTTCTCTAAGTTCGAGGAGTCGGTCACGTAATCTACCCCGATCTCATCCAGGAACTCCTCGGCCTCCCCCCTCGATACGGCGATAAGCGGCCGGATATAGAAGCCGTTTATCGGCGGGATGCCGGACAGCCCCTCCAACCCGGCGCCGACAATAAGGCGCATCAGGTAGGTCTCGCCGTTGTCGGTTTTCGTGTGTCCCGTGGCGACCTTCGCCCCGCCGTATCTCTCGACGATCTCCCTGAAGAATGCGTCGCGAACCTCCCGCCCCGCCTCCTGAACGCTCAGCCTTCCTATGGAAGCATACCCTTTCACGTCCGCATCCTTCAGGTGAAATTCGAGACCGAGATCCTCTGCAAGGCGTCTCGCGTGATTTTGGTCCCTCCTCGCCTCCTCACCCCTGAGACCGTGGTTTACGTGAGCGGCCGAGATAGTAATGTCATATTTTCCCCTGAGATAATAGAGGGCGTAGAGGAGGGCCGTCGAGTCCGCGCCCCCGGATACGGCGCAGACAACGTGATCGCCGGAATCGATCATACCGTGCGTGTCGATCGCATCGGACACTTTTTTCAGAAACCGTTTCTTCATATAATCGACTATATCACAAATTAGGGGCTTTAAAAACCGCCATGTCCCTTAAAAAACCGGTTTATTTCCTGATAAAGCCATCAAAAAATAAAAAGATTTTAGTAACAAGTTTATTGTGGAAAGATGAGAAAAAAAGGCGTATAATATAACTTCTTTTCACAATATCCTTTAAAAATATGATAGAGCGCTACACCCGGCCCGAGATGGGGATCATCTGGGAGCCGAAGAGGAAATTCGAGACGTGGCTTCAGATCGAGATCGCGGCGTGCGAGGCGCAGGCCGAGATGGGAAAGATCCCCGCCGAAGACCTCAAGGCAATCGTGGAGAAGGCGCGGTTCGACATCGAGGGGATAGACAAGATCGAGGCGGTCACCAAGCACGACGTCATCGCCTTTCTCACAAATGTGGCGGAATATGTGGGGCCGTCCTCCCGTTTCATCCACATGGGCCTAACCTCTTCCGACATTCTCGACACCTCCCTCGCCCTGCTCCTTAAAGAGGCCTCAGACATCCTGATCGGCGATATAGATAAACTCCTCGAGGTTTTAAAGAGGAGGGCCTTCGAGTTCAAGGAAACGGTAATGATAGGCCGCTCCCACGGGGTGCACGCGGAGCCGATAAGCTTCGGCCACAAGCTCGCCGTCTGGTACGACGAGATGAGGCGAAACAAAGAGAGGATGTTAGCCGCCAAGGAGACGATAAGCTGCGGCAAGCTCTCGGGGGCGGTGGGGACCTTCGCCAACATCGAGCCTGAGCTGGAGGAGAGGGTGATGGAAAAGCTGGGACTTACGCCCGCCCCCGCCTCGACCCAGGTCGTCCAGCGCGACAGGCACGCCCAGTTTTTCACTACGCTCGCCATTATCGCCTCGTCGGTGGAGAAGTTCGCGATAGAGATCAGGCATCTCCAGAGAACCGAGGTCTTAGAGGCGATGGAGTATTTTTCTCCCGGACAAAAGGGCTCGTCCGCGATGCCCCACAAGAGAAACCCGATCCTGACGGAGAATGTGACGGGCTTGGCAAGGCTCGTCAGGTCAAACAGCCTGGCGGCAATGGAGAACGTCCCCCTATGGCACGAGCGGGACATCAGCCACTCCTCGGTGGAGCGGGTCATCGCCCCGGACTCCACAATCCTCCTCGATTTCATGCTGACGAGGATAACCGGCGTGATAGACAAGCTCGTGGTCTTCCCGGATAGGATGAGGGAAAACCTCGAATCCACCGGCGGCCTCGTCTACTCCCAGAGACTTCTGTTAAAACTAATCGACTCCGGCATGACGAGGGAGGAGGCCTACGAGGTAGTCCAAAGTATGGCGAAGCGCGCCTGGGAGGGAAAGGCGAGGTTCATCGATCTGGTCAAGGTGGATGACAAGATAAAGGAGCGCCTGAAAACGGAAGACATCGAGGACGTATTCGACCCTCGATTCTATGTGAGGCACACAGACTTCATATTCAACCGGGTGTTCTCTCAATAGGGCGGTTTATAGTTCGGCTAAATGAAGTCCATTATGATATTCAGGCATTTGATTAGATATTAGATAGTCAACCCTTCATTCGCAGGTTTATTGAAATGGATAAGTTTCGCGAGGAATGCGGCGTATTCGGAATCTACGGAAAGGACGAGGCGAGCAACCTCTCCTACCTCGGCCTCTACGCCCTCCAGCACAGGGGGCAGGAGAGCGCCGGCATAGTCTCCTTCGATCAGGAGAAGAAACGCTTCTACGTCCACAGGAGCCTTGGGCTTGTTAATGACATCTTCGACGAAGAGACCCTGGCCGATCTCCCAGGGAGGTCCGCCATCGGCCACGTCAGGTACTCCACCTACGGCGGGACCTTGGAGAACGCCCAGCCCTTCGTCGTGAACGACAGGCGTGGGGGGCTTGCCATCGCCCACAACGGCAACCTCGTCAACGCCGGGAGGATCAGAAAGGCGCTGGAGGAGAACGGCTCGATCTTCCAGTCCACGATGGATACCGAGGTGATCGTCCACGTCTTGGCATCCATCAAGGTCGGCTCCCTCGTGGAGCGTCTGACCCTGGCCCTAAACCAGATCTTGGGCTCCTACTCCCTCGTCATCCTCACCGAGGGAAACCTGATCGCCGTAAGAGACCCGCACGGCTTTCGGCCCCTTGTACTGGGGGAGCTCGACGGCTCTTTCGTCGTGGCGTCCGAGACGTGCGCCCTTGACCTCATCGAGGCGAGGTACATAAGAGACGTGGAACCGGGAGAGATCCTCATCATAAACGAGAAGGGCGTCCACTCCCACATGACGCTGCCGAAGAAGGAGCACTCCTTCTGCATATTCGAGTATATCTACTTCGCCCGGCCCGACAGCATCGTCTTCGGCCAGAACGTCTACACGATAAGAAAGCTCCTCGGGGCGAAGCTCGCCCAGGAGGACGATATCGAGGCCGACCTCGTCCTGCCCGTGCCGGACTCCGGGGTTCCGGCGGCGGTCGGCTACTCCCAGGCCGCTAAAATCCCCTTCGAGTTCGGGCTTATAAGAAACCACTACGTCGGAAGGACCTTCATCGAGCCGTCAGACGGCATTCGTCACTTCGGCGTTAAGATCAAGCTGAACCCGGTGCACCACGAGCTGAAGGGCAAGAAGGTCGTGGTGATCGACGACTCGATCGTCCGCGGCACAACGTCAAAGAAGATCATCGGGATGATCAGGAGCGCGGGGGCCAAGGAGATACACATGCGGATAAGCTCCCCGCCGACCACCCACTCCTGCTACTACGGCATCGACACGCCGACGAGGGACGAGCTCATCGCGTCGAAGAACACAATCGACGAGATCGGCGAGTTTATAGGCGTGGACTCGCTCAAATACCTCACCATAGAGGGGATGATGGAGAGCGTGGACAAGACGGGCCTGAAGTTCTGCAACGCCTGCTTTACGGGGAAATACCCGGTGCTTCGCGACGACACGGACGAGGCGGCGCAGTTAGTGTTGTTTCCGCGGCGGGGCAAGGCTATGGGGGTGATTTAGGGGGGGCTACTTTTTCTTTTTCTTTTTCAGTTCGGCTTCAATTTCGGCGATGGCATTGATTGCGATATCTTTTTGATAAACTATTCCTGTCTCCTCAAAGATTGTTAGAGATTCCCTCAAATATTTCAGAGCTTTGTCCGGCTCGCCTTTGTCTTGATATATAAGTCCAATATTTCCGAGATCACTTGCTTGTCCCAGTTTATGTCCTATTTCCTTATCAATTTTTAATGCATCCTCGTGGTATTTCAGAGCTTTGTCGAGCTCGCCTTTGTTTTGATATATAAGCCCGATATTTCCGAGCTGGTTTGCTTCTCCCTGTTTATATCCGATTTCTTTGTGAATTTTTAATGCATCCTCGTGGTATTTCAGAGCTTTGTCCGGCTCGCCTTTGTTTTGATATATAAGTCCAATATTTCCGAGCTGGTTTGCCTGTCCCTGTTTGTATCCGGTCTCTTTGTGAATTTTTAAGGCATCCTCGTGGTATTTCAGAGCTTTGTCCGGCTCGCCTTTGTCTTTATATATAAGTCCAATATTTCCGAGAGCGGCGGCCTTGGCCTCTTCATCGCCGCTCTCTTTCGCCCTCTCTAATGCAACCTTATAATAGTAAAATGCACTGTCGTAATTGCTTTTTGAGTACTCAAGGTTTCCAAATTTGATTAACTCTCCAAGGTCCGCGATGGGAACTATTTCCTCTCTGGCTTCGTCTATTTCATCGAGTATCTCTGAATCCTCTTCGGTTAACTTGGGAGGGTTGGCGGGGTCTAATTGTATTGGCACATCCTTTGTAATCCTTTCTAATGCAAGTTTTAGTTCTCTTATTTCTTTTTTTAGTTCATCGTGATCATCCGTTTGTTTTTTTGAGCCCATCAGATATAATAAGATCGCAACTAGCACACCAGCAATGAATAAAAGAATTGAAATAACAATTGGATTGTCCATTACTTTAACCTGAAAATTTTAAAAACGTGATTGCTTCGTCGAATTTTTTTACAAAATTTCCTCGCGATGACACTGAAAACCTTCACCCCCGATTACATATCTATAAATCTGTTACAATCCTTTTACAATAATTAAGCAAGAAAGTCAAGAAAAAGGGGGCCGCCCCCCCTAATAGAAAACCGGCCCCCCCACCCCCCCACCGCCCCTTTAATATCGATCTGGATTCCCGATCAAGTCGGGAATGACAGTATAGTGGATTCCCAATCGAGTAATTGATTCCACCCGATTGCTTCGTCGCTCGCCTTTTAAGAAAAAGGCTTCGCT
>JAFGIX010000022.1 GCA_016929395.1 Candidatus Zymogenus saltonus | reverse complement strand
GGCAAGTCTTGAGGTTGAGCAAATCGGGGGGGCAAAATAGTTGGGGGGTCGGGCAAGTTGGGGGGCTGGCAAGTTGGGGAGGTCGGACAAGTTTTATTGTGGGATCGGGCAAGTCTTGAGGTTGAGCAAATCGGGGGGGCAAAATAGTTGGGGGGTCGGGCAAGTTTTGGTTCGGGCAAATTTAGGGGCGGGCAAGTTTCCGGGGTCGGGCAAATTAGGGGTTCGGGGGGTAGTTATTCATATTAATGAGTCAGTCTGTTTTATATCCAAGGGGAATTTGGTCGTAATTTCCCACCAAGGATTCCAATATATCCCATCATTTATGTGTGAAAAATCGTCATCACGCCCATTGTAAATATATAAGACTCCAATTTACGGGGGACTCATAGTTCTTTCATGGATGCGATCACCGAGCGGGAGATGATCGCCGACGGGGCCGGAAGTTCGACAGTTGAATCATCTTCCAAATGAAATAGTAAAAAACGGAGTCTATATAAACAGGGGCCGGAATATTTAATATGAGGCCCCCTTTCTTATTTAAGATAATATTTCAGGCAAGCGAGATGGGCGACTCTGAAAAAATCCTGATGAATATTTTCAACCGCCTGTTGGAACACTTCGGGCCGCAGGGATGGTGGCCAGTGGAAAACCCGGAATCGTTGACGGCCCCCTTCGAGATTGCCGCCGGGGCAATCCTCACCCAGAACACAAACTGGAAAAACGTGGAGTCGGCCCTCAAAAACCTCAAAGGGAAAAACCTACTCGATCCCATGAGATTAGACTCCTTCTCGGAGGAATCCCTCTCCTCCCTCATCCGCCCCGCGGGATATTTCAGGGTAAAGGCGAAAAGGCTGAAAAACTATACCAGTTACCTGGTTCAAAACTATTCCGGGAACGTCCCCCAATCCCTAAAGGGGGACCTTCACAAAAAACGGGGGGAGCTCCTTCAGGTAAACGGAATCGGCCCGGAGACGGCGGACTCGATCCTCCTCTACGCCGGCGGGAGGCCTATCTTCGTAATAGACGCATATACAAAGAGGGTGCTCGTCCGCCATAGGATCGCTGTGGACGAGATGAAATACGACGAATACCAGTCGATATTTCACGATGCGCTGCTAAGAAACGGCGATAACAGAGTCGTTGAGCTTTTCAACGAGTTCCACGCCCTATTTGTGGCCTGCGGGAAGCATTACTGCCGTCCGAAAAATCCCAGGTGCAGCGAGTGCCCTCTCGAAAAAACCTGACCCGCTAATCTCTCCTTCCGATCAGCGAAAAAAACCCCCAAATCAGCAATCCAATAACTGCCGCATTTAAGGCGAGAATGGCAAATCCCAAGGGTGGATGATACTTGAAATAGGGGTATGTTTTCGTGACCATAAATATCTCTATGTCGTCCCCAAAATCGAGGCTCTTCTTCAAGGGATAAATAAACTCGGCGACCTCCCTGTTCTTGGGATCTACATGAAACATAATGGCATGATAGAAGCTTGAGTTTTCGTCATACAGATTCGCCCCGCCCCCTCCGGTTATTATGTAGTTCGTCCGTCCCCTTCTGTGTCTCAAGTACGAGTGGTAGTCGCTGGCGATGACGTAATCGACATTGAACTCATCCACGATATCGAAAAACTCCCCCTCCTTTTTAAGGGGTCGAAACTCGGAGACTGGCACCATCGATGGTGGCGGTATGTGCATGAAGACAAACTTTATCAAGGCGCCGTCGGATTCGGCCGAGAGCGCTTCCCTCAAGTAATCGAGATACGTCTCGTTGTAATTATTGTCGACACCTATGAAGAGACATCCCGAATACCTGAAACAGAAGTCTAACGGACCATAGGTCTTTTTGAAATCATCGACCAAAAACGCATTTGCCTTCTCTTTATACTTTTCCTCCAGGGCTATATCGTGATTTCCCGCTATCAAAAATATAGGTTTTTTTAATCCCCATTCAATGAACTCCTGTATGAAAAAGTTGTGGTGCCCCCACTCGGGATCCTTGACAAAATCCCCCCCTATTATCGTGAAGTCCGCTTCGTCCGGATACAAATCTGAGTTGTAAAACGCCTCAAATATATTGCTCGTCTTGGTATCGCTTACCACCAAAAACGAGAAGTTTCTGGGGAGTACCTTTTCTTCATTTATCCGATTTATATTGTCTTCCTTATTGCCCAGGAGGGGGGGAGGCTCAATGTTGTCCAGTGATTTCCCATAGAAAATGGAGAAGACAAAAAAGACCAATGAGAAAATCGAGACCAGCAAGACAACGCCGCAGGATATTAGTTTTGTTTTTCTCATAGTTTTTGTTTCCTTGTCAATTTGAGCCGAAATCGAAACGAGATCGCTTCCCACTTAAAATCCCCGCGGATTACACCCTATTTTTTATATTAAATAGCCCAGACGCTTCATAATAGTGTACGCCTAAAAAATCGGCCTATCTAATCCTCGCCGATCGAATCATCCCGCCCCCAGCCGTTGTAGAAGGGAGTATATTTACGGCGTCACAAACTTTCGACACAATAATGAAAAATACGACAAACGAGGCGATGGATGCAACCATCCCTACAATCGAAAACGGCATTGCTATAAGCATCAGTATTGTAGAGCCGGGGGCTATTTGCGCAGCCTGGGCAATGACCATGCAGACAATGTATATTCCAAGGAGCGCCGGATATGCATAGAAGAGGCCCGGAGACAGCGCATGAACGTCGACGGCCCTCCGCCCAATATACTCGTTGTAATACTTTACATACATAGGATAGACCAAGAGCGCCCAGAAGAAGTTCACGATCGGAATCAAAAGCAGCACAACTGCGAGAGCGGGAGATACCGGTATTTCCCTGTCCCTTATTGCGTCCCACATTTTATAGAAGAACATCCCCGTCACCACCACGAGATATATGCCGACCGCTATGCAAATAATCACGAAAAAAATCAAGCCGGCCATCGCATGGACCTTCAAGTTCTCAATGTTGGGGACAAAAGCGGCCGCCACCAATACTATAATTGCGAGAAAAAAGATGAACACCGTAGCACCGATAAAGGACCCTAGGTAAAAGGACTTCGACATCCTCGTCATAAATTTCCCTTTTAAAAAAATGTCTTCTTCTTCGATAATCTAAGTCAGGATCATAACATACCTTAATTAAATATGCAAAAATAGAATATTGGAATAATGGCTTGAAAAACAATGGAATTCGATAAAAAGTTTTAGTTCCGGCCTTACCTTTCATTTTGGGGTGGACAGGGTATTATAATGATTTAATGACTTGTATTTCCCTATTTTTTTGCTAACATACAGCATGGGGAAGGATATAATTTACTAATCCGATCCATAAAGACTAAAAACGCTTAACATTTTAGAAAGGTGTGCAGAATGGCAGAAAAGACAGTTACCAATATTGGAATGAGGGTTCTGCTTGATGGTATCGAGGAGATAATGGGAACTAACGGGCTAAGAACGATTCTGAAGTATAGAAATGTTGATTATCTGCTGGAGAAAAGGCCTGAACATGACTTTCAAAAGAATTACACGGAAGATGAATACGAAAAGATTATTAGCGGGATTTACGATATAATAGGGATAGAGGGCTCGAAGGGCCTGATCAGACTGACCGGTAGGCAGATAGCGCGTTATGTTATTAAAACCGGGATGTTTGACCAGACAAAGGAAATTGAGGGAGACGAAAGGATAATAAAAATACTGGAAATCTACAGCATGGCTACGGGGAGGGGAAAATGCTGGCAGAATGGAGACACTATAATATTCGATTACCCCGAATGTCCGGGCTGTAAAGATAAAACTACGACGAAACCAATGTGTGTAGCTATAGATGGGTATTTCAGGGAATTTTTGGACTGGGCTGGTTTTAAGGACAAAAAGCTCACCGAGGTCAAATGTAAAGCTATGGGTGATGATACCTGCATGTGGGAGATAAGAGATTAGGTACAGAAGGTCTTAGACATTCTTGTCTTAATTTTCCCCTTTCTCATACAATGTTTTTCTTAGAAAAAAAATGTATTCATAAGGGATTGAAAAGTTAGGGAGATTGAAAAAGTCTTGCCTTCCGTCACGTCCATTCAGCGCGGGGTTCCCTCATAAAACGAGAGGGGATATCTCGGTTCGATTTTAGACCGTTTGAGCGGGAAAACCGATTTGAGGCGGGTCAGAAACTGTATCAGAATACTCGCCTACACGACTTTCCCCTAGCGAGTCGTAAAACCTCCGGCTGTGTGGAGGAGGGCGTTTACAGCGTCGCATATCTTCGAAACGATAACAAGAAACGCGATAAAGGAAGCAAAAAAAGTAGTACCCCTATCAAACCAAACACTATTTCTATTGTTACCATCGATGAGGTTTCCGGCATAAATCGAGTTATTCCATGAATAACAAGACCGATAAAATAAGAAATTATCAAGACCGGGAGCGCATAAAACGGGCCCGGCCTCAATGCCTCAACCGAAATGTCCCGACGCCTTATATACTCGTTAAAATAGTACTGATATATGGGAAATACGGTTAAAATCCGGATGAAGTTGATAAGCGGGGGAAAAAACAATATAGTGGATATGACTGAATTTGCGAGAGTTCCTTCCCCCTCGATGGCCTCCCACATTTTATAAGTCAATATTATAAAAAACTATTAAAAAATAGAATTGTACTACCAAAAGAAAAACAACCATCATTAACAAGCCAACAACAACATAGGTTCGTGCTTCGTCGAGGGTGCTCAGAATTTTGAACAGCTCGAGGCAGACAGCTGCTGTTATCATTGACACCACCATGCATGCGACGAATGACCACAAGTAAAAGGTCTTTGACATAGGCTTCATGATTTCCACCTGAATTCTTTACAATCTTATCTTCAGCACTTTACGTAGATGAACTTTTTGATAATATATATATACCCAGTCTAAAATTCAAAATAAAGAGGCGACAAACCAGATTTTACTACATGTGGAAACCTGACCAAAAAATGTACTTATTTACAGGCGGGAACATATTTCAGCTAAATAATAAGTCGATCGGTAAATCCATTAAGCCGTCAGGGGAGATATACTTGATTAAAGATTTTCCGATCTGACCTTTCCATTGAAGGGAGGGAAGTTAAGATCGGCTGCAGTTATTACAAATTCACTTTTTCGGAACTAAAATAGAGCATCAATAATTTATTGGGTATCACTCATACTGCGGTCCCAGTATTTTGTGACAACAGTTTTTCGATAAATCCCAAGAAAAAACTCCCCTCTTCTCGTCACAAAAAATAATATATTTACAGTCCGGCGAGATTGTTACATAAATAATCCCTCCAAAGCCGTTACCTACAGGTCTCTCAATCACATCCAAGACAACATCAGATTCCAAGCTCCGTACCACGATCCTATTATCAAAACCGGCGCTCACCAGAATGTTTCTCTCTTCATTTACCCACATTGAGGACACTATGTCGTTATGATCATTAAATATTCTTTGAGATTGTCCATTGGATACCTTCCACATGCCTATGGGTCCATGCTTACTTCCGCCTATTATATATTTGCCATTCGGAGTAAAAGAAAGACTCATAATAGTGCCCAAGTCGCTGTAAATAGTCGCCAAGCTCTTTCTCTTATCGTCCCTCCAGATTTTGATGGTGTGATCATAGCTGCTGCTTGCAAAAAGGTTATCTCTCGGTGATGTATCCAAAGATATAACTATATTTTTATGCTCATCGTAATCGTATATCGGATCGCAAGTTTCAACATCCCAAACCTTAATAGTCTTGTCATCACTGCCGCTTATCAACAGTCTGCCGTTATATGAGAAAGCAATATCATTTATCTCACCCTTATGGCCGTTCATCTCCTTGATTGTCTTATGAGTATCTCTCATATTCCACAAGCGAATTTTTGCGTTATCATCCCCATAAGCGACTACATTACCGTCATGAGAAAAGGCCATTGTCAGAATTCTGCTACCCTGCCCTTCTATACCATCTATATAAGCACCACTCGATACATGCCAAATATGAACCGAACCGTCGTCATCACCGACACCGATATACCGGCCGTTTGGAGACAAGGCAACGGAGCTTATCTTTTTTATATTTCCGCTTTTAAGGAAAGCACCCTTATAGGGTGGTTTCCATTTTTCCATTTCTTCAGGTTCAACACTATATTCCTGTTTCGGCTCCTCCGGGTATATCGGTTCGATTTTAGGAGTCCGCTCTTCCATCGATACGCCGATACCTTTCTCTTCCCTCTCGTAGGCACTCTCGATGATTTTTCTTATCTCGGCCGTCCTTAAAAATCTCTTTTCCGGCTCGGGATTAACCAGCTTTTTTATTACCTGAACTAAATCCCCCAAACCTGATATTCTATCAAAATTATCAACACGCATTAAAATATTTCTGGACATCAATTTGCCCGTCATAACATATGTCAGTAACATCCCGAAGGCATAATGATCCCTTGTGACTTCGAGATTATCATATTTGAGCTCAGGGGGTAATAAATCCTCCGGGTATCTATGTGAAGATAGAGACAGGGAAGCAAAATCCGTTAGGCTCACAAAAGGTCTTTTAACATCGACGTTTTTCTTTGAAAAAACCTCATCATTTACGATGATATTCTTGGGCTTTATGTTTCCATGGACCACCCTGCCCTTTTCGAGATTTTCCAATATCGTCAAAAGCTCATCTATAAAAAGTTTAAGTGTGTCCCCCTCTAATTTTCCGTACTTTTCAATATACTGATAAAGGTTTTTCCCTTCAACGTAATCCCTCACGGTCATTAGGGCGCCGTCATTTTGCTTCAGGTCAAAGACTGTCGGGATGCCTTTTATATTCATTATGGAAAGACTGGTAAACTCACTTTCAAACCTCTTTATTTCCTCATCATCGATTACATTGAGTTTTTTAAGTACCACCTTTTTATTATAACTTGTATCATACGCCCTAAAAGATTGGTAGTTTTTGAAGTCCCCCAAGCTCTCCATATTTGTATACCTGCCGGATTCACCGACTTTCTCCGACAGGGAATTGCCGCAACTAACGCATTTTTGATTTATAAAAGGATTGGTCTTTTTACAATGCGGGCAGGTAATTGTCAAGGGTGTGCCGTCGTAAACACAAAACTTGTTGTCATTTTCATTTTCACGACCACAAGTGGGACATTCAATAGTTTTTTTATCGAAAAAAGCCATTTGATCTATTTGGAGGTCTTAAAGGATTTATCCACTTCATTACAGGATTTACACGACTATCACTTCGCCTTCAAATATGTGATTTCCAATCACTATCGTGGGTTTTGTGAGATAGACCACATGCCCCCTATAGTTGCTCAGTTTTTCGCCATGACTCTCTATCTTCTTATTGATGGCATCGATTATATGCTTTTTGGATTTGACATACTCGATATTCTCATATTTTTGCGCATTAAATTTCTTTTCCGGGTCATTTTTATCACCGAGCCTTGCAAATCTTCCTATCTTCACATCGAGGGAGAGATTCAAATCATAGACCGTCTTTTTGAAGGCTTCAAAGGTATTCTCATCGTTTGGATTCCTCTTGAGCATCTCTTCATAAAAGGCCCTGTAGAACAGTGCAACGTCGTTTGCCTCGTTCACCTCCAGATACTCCCGAGTGCCCAGTCCATGAGTGGATTTGGAAAAATCCTTCCACTCCCTGCTTTTCAACAGGTCATCGAAACCCCCTTCAGACAGATAAGATCTCAGCCTATCGACCTTGTCATCCACCTTTTGTTGAAACGTGAGAGGGATAGGGGGAATAGGGGTTACCGTTTCCTCTTCTTTATCATCCGGCGGAGGGACAGGCTGTTTTTTCTTCACCGAAGATGGATCAATTTTTGCCTCTAAATCATTAACCTGCTGCCTAATATTTTGAAAGTCTCCTTTAATTTCTCCGAAATCATCACCAATTTCAGTAATTCTCCTGATATTTGCATCTATTCTTGTCTTCTCCGTTTGCAGATCGTATTTGATGGATTCTACTTCTTTCTTCAATCCTTGCAGATCGCTTCCGATAGATCCTATTTTTAGAAAAATCTCTTCTAATAGTGTTTCGGTTTTTTCAACATCTTCAGCGGCGCCGAATATTTCTTTATCTTTTTCCTCACGAGTTCTTTTCGGTTTTCTCATTAGCAGAAGTATCGAAAGTGCGACGAAAAGAACTATCAAAAAGACAGTCAATTCCCCTCTAAATAAGATTGGACCATCCGGGAGCTTTGCCAATCCATAGTCAAAAATCAACTCGAGTCCATTCAGGCATTTTAATAAGCCGTTCTTTAACGTTTCTTTTACAGCCCCCAATTTGCCCTGATACCAGAATAATACAAATACAAATACCAAGATAGTAGATAAAAGAATTGCTATAATAGACAGGAAAAACCTTGGTCTACTAATACTCTTTATAAAACCATAGGCCTTCTTTTTTGTAAAATCCTTTAACCTAAAACACCAATCCCTGACATTATTGGTATACACCTTTCCTCTCCTAATATTCTATTAGCCCAAGCGAAGATTTTTAAAAAATACGAAACGCCATCAATTTCTTTTTCACTCTCTTAAAAAAACCTCTGCTCTCTTCAGATTTAACTTCTTCAAAAACGGGAATGTCTTCATCGCTATAGGAGCGGGATTCGGCATCATCCTCTTTGGCCTCGCGGCCTTACCTGTCGTCTCTCTTCTTGAGGAGTCTGCTATCTCCGGCTGTGATCCCTTCACGCCCCTCTTCTTCCATTTGAGATTCAAATGAAATGCCCCTCTTCTTCAGTTTTTCCTTTATGTCACTGATCTCCGACGAGTTCTTTTCGAGCGATTCTCTAAAATCCTTGATAACGGCGAATATGTCCTTTCTATGCTGATATATTGAGGCCCCCCCCTTTTCCAGCCTGTCAATCAACATAATCGCTATAAGGATAAGCACGATAATGACGACGACGAAGACGACCGCCTTCTCCGTAAAACCCAACCCGGCAAAAAGGCCCTTTTGTTTTATCGACATCTCTCCGCTGATGGTGTCCAAGGTCACCTTGACCCTCTCCTGGATTAGTTTGTCGCTCAATCTTACGGTGCAGACCGGAAATATTAAAGCGTTATCCCTCTTTTTAATCCTCTTGGAAAGGTCCGCCAACACGCCAATAGATTCCTCGTTTTTTCCTCCGCTTACTTCTAATAGTTCGCCATCTTTATCCAATTTATATCCATCGGTCAATTTGAGGGACCCGTCTGTCTTTAATACAAATCCGTTGGGGAATTCGACACTCCCGTCAGTTTTAGTTTTCACTCCTAATATAAACAGGCCTTCCGGGAGCCTTACCGCCCTCTTGCCTAAAATTAACTTGTATCCATTCTGGTATCTTATGGAGCCGTCCCTCGACTCGACAAGCCCGTTCTTGTATCTAATTAATCCGTCACGCCTTAAAATCGATCCCTCATAACCCTTATCGATCAGCTTTACTGTACCGTTCGGTTGGACCTCACATTGTATTGTTTCCTCATCTCTGCCTACGATTTCCTTATCGCTGACCAACTTGAAGCCGTTCGGGAACGTCACCGTTTTATTAGTGGCCAACAGGACTATCCCCCCGGGAAGCAGATATGTATTCTCGCCCCTCTTTGAATATTCTCCATCCTTACGATGATCCCCCTCAATAAGCAAAGTGCTGCCAGGAATCTTTATCGAATTTTTTTGTTTGTTTAGAACGGTTCCGTCCGGGAAAGCGACTGTCGTGCCGATCGATTTTCCAGTTTTTTCGGTCGGCGGAATATCCGTGCCTGAAACACCCCCCTTTTCACCCCCTGGATATTCCCTTTGCCCCAATGACACCGCCAGTGAAATCGATACAAATAAAATAAAAATAAAAGATAGAAGAGTCGGAAAAAAATAGAAACCTTTCTTATTCATTTTTATCCCCTTGAAATCTGTTTGCCCGATCCCCGTGAGTAATTATGATAATTGCCAGAACTCCCTCTAAATTTTTACCCGATCCCTTTCAATATAGAAAACCTAAGAACTAAAAACTTAAGGATTACCGACCTAAAATAACTATATCTTGATCTCTCCAATATTTAACAAGGCACCAAAACCCTGTATCCCCTTTTATTTTGGTGAAAACGTTACTTTGCCCTTATCATCCACTTTCATTATCAGTGTATCGATATTTCCATCGTTCTTTACCTTTATTTGTTCATCGTATTTCTCCGGAGAACCGACGCCTTGATTGGCATAAATATCTATTCTAAACTCACTGGAACCTTTTTTTAGGCCAAGCTTTGAAATTGGAAAATCTTTGGGTTCTGTAGGCAACTGAGAATGGCGCTCTACCAGCTTCCTGTACTTAAGGTTCTCTATCTCCACGATATCATCACCAACCGTGCTCTTCGACACATTCACAAGCAGATCGTGGGGAATAGTCGTCATTTCTTCGACCTGGCCGAAACCCAAACCGTAGATAAACGCCCCCTTGGCGACACACTCCTTCGGCTCAGGGATTATATTTACTCCCTCCAAGGTGTATATCCCCTCATAGTGTTTATCTATCACATCCGAAGTAATATTATAAATTAGGTCGAGAAAGCCTATCAAATGGGAAGATCCCCCGGCCAACAGTATTTCGACATTATTGAATTGGAATTCCAACTTCTGCCGTGAATACTCAATATCATTAAATATATCTTCGATAACCGCCCTAACTCTCTTTTCCAGTCGATCATGAATAATCTGCCTCATATATTCATTATCTATCTTATTCATCAATTCCGATACCTTAAGGAGGGACAATGACCTGTTAAATCCATCCGGATCATCAAGACTTAATTTTAATCCCTCCACCGGACTAACTTCAATTTTATCGAACACACGATTAATCAGGTTGCGATATAAATCGAGAAAACCCACGATTATTCTTTCCCTGATCGCCTCTTTTATCACCTCCAAAACGTCCTCACGGACTTCATTGTCAAATATCTGTAAAATAAGGGCCTCTTTATCTTCTTTGCTTGTCTTCTTACCTGATAAAACCTTAATGATCTCCTCCGAAATTTCTCCCTCCTTCTTTTCGGTCCAATCCCCGTTGTTCAGATCATTGTCTATCGAGGCGATTCTCTCCTTGATAATTTCACCGCTCTTATCGATAAGGACTTCATATATCCACTCATTGATGTCTCTTCCCCCCAACGATGAATCTCCACCGTTCCCAATTTCTTTATAGGGCGGTTTTTCGCCCTTTTCCACATCGAAAGGATACGACAAAACCGCCGTAACATCCGTTGTCCCGCCGCCAAAATCATAAATAATTTTTATGCCGTCGGTGACATTACCTTTGTACATCTCTGTATGGTAACAAATCGCCGCAACCGATTCAGAGACGGTCTCGATTTCAACGTCTTCGCCGAACAGATGACTCAATGCGGCCTTAAGGGCATCTCTTATTTTATTTTGCCATGCTGGGAGATAATTTGTAGGAACGGCTATACATGCCTTGGGTATTCTTGAACGGGTTATTTTATTATCTTCAAAATAGCTTATTGTTCTCCTGACCATTTCCTCAATAACAAGCGAAGCAAGTTCTTGAAACGTTTTCTTTTTCATTGAAGATATGGGTTTCTCCTTTGCGGTTTTTAAAGCCAGTTTCAAATCCTTCAGCTTATTTTCTTCTTCATCATCAACCATCAAATAGATGTCAGAGCCGAAATGAAATCTCCCCAAGCTGTCATCATATCCGATTATGCTGGGCATTATATTGGGCTTTTCGTAGTTAGCCCTTTCTATCGGCAAAACGGTTACATTACTCGGTTTTGGATCGATTTCCCAAACAGCATGCTTTTTCACGGGCAGTGAAAGGGCTACACAAGAGTTTACCGTTCCGAAGTCGATGCCGACGGAGCGATTATACTCCTCCTGTTCAAATGCGTTTATTGAAAATATATAGACATTATCTCTTTTCCCTTCCTCCCCCCTCAAATCAAGCTCCGTGATATAAAGAGAGCCCGATTGCTCTTCTTTGGCAATAGTAAATTCAATGTCAAAAATTCGCGTCTTTGAAATTTTTCCTTCTTCCAATCCCCTGTCAATTTTCATGAATTCAGGAGTCTCGTAAGAATTAATAATGTTTGATCTCCTGAAAAACTTGGCTCCTTCCTCGACAAAAGGAGTAAGCCTGAATTGTCTGGCCCTTTGCCCTCCATTCGGAAAGTTAAATACCGCAAACTTCTCCTCCCCTTCCTTAACAGTTTTATATGCCTCTTGCCACAAAAATCCCTCATCGGTAAATCGTCTGTACTCCAATTTAAGTGATGGCAGCTCATAACTTACGACCTTGATCTCTTCGGACAATGGAATATAGGAATCATAATTTTCAATTCTCAGTTGAATATCCAGTTGATGCTCTTTCGGCTTAATATCTTTACAATCTAAAATTATTTCAATCTCGTTTTTATCACCTTCGCCTAAAAGGCTGATGTTATTATCCCACTCACCCAGGGTTTGAATCTTGCGGATCACTTTTATCCCGCTTATTTTTGCATAACTATCGTTGTCAAGAATTATGGGGATTGCGAGTTTGTAGCCGTTATGCGGATCCATCTCATAATACACATCGACAGGAGTTTTAATTTTGGGGAGGGAAAAGACCTTGATTAATCTATCATTAAGGGGTTTTATCTCTTTTAAGTTCCTCTCTATATCAATGACAAATTCCAATCTGTAGTCAGAGGGATCTTCTATTTTATTTAGAGGTACAGCCGTATCAACCATTCTCTCAAGATCGATATCCTCATCCAGATAGGTTTTGCCTTCTGAAAACTCCCCGTAGTACTTGACTTCGCAGAGCTTTATTATCTTATCACCTCTATTTTGTACGCTTACAGGAATTACAACCCTCCCATTGTCGTCAAAATAGAAGGCATCGCCTTTAATATCTATGCGATAAAAAGGTTCGCCACAATCGGTACAGTAGAGATTATATGGTTCTTCATCAAAACCACAGTATCTACATAACATATCTCCCCCTTAACCTATATTTTTCCGAAGGAACAAGAGCCCGGTTTCACCAACTCAATCTAGTTTGGATAGATCGTCTCTTTATCTACAGTCAAAACAGCTGCTTTTTTTACTCAATATTTACAATATGTTATCAATCAACTAAGAACATCTCCATCTATATGGCACCCCCTATCGCCCTGAAACCGTAATAAGGTCAAAGGAGATTGAAAACCAGTCACAACGAACTCATAATACAATCCCCGCCTTATGAGGATTTCAATTCCTCTTTCAAATCACCGTTAGTCATTTCACATTGAATAAAGCGATGTCTTCACATCAATTCTTACTTAATTCCATCTTTAAACAACAACCAAAACAATTTATGGTTTCTCATTCAAATGAATTTCCGAGTATCATCTTTATCCGAAAATACCATTGCGGACAGAAAGGATACAATATTTTCAAAGCCGTGAAGGGAAATTTGTCCCTAAAATGAAATACCGTATGAAATACCTTGATCTTTTTACGATAAAAGATCTATCAAACGAAAAGACTACCTTTAACCAACCAATAGGCATTTTATAAGGCAACGAAGAATTATATAAAGGGTAAAAATTCTTATAACGACGTCCTTAAAAAACCCAATTCTACAAAGCGAGATATTACGTTAAAGAGATACACCCCAAATGAAAAGGAGCAAAAACCCTCCTTTATTTGAGCCTTATAAAACCGACAAATTAAATTGGAGTAGTCTTTAAATACCAATCCACTCCAGATATTGTATCGCCACATGTCATGCTGTTTTATGATCTTAATATCCGGCTCCTCAACAGAAAACAAAACCTCGCTTCAAAGAGACCTCAATCCTTATAAAGCAAGAAGCTTAAAAACGGCGCCGCATAAATCACAGGAGAACTAAGTTAATCCGAAATGGCTTAAAAGGCTCCAAAAAAGATTTTATACGCAGCGAACACATATATCACAAAGAGGGCGAGGATGGGGATCAACAGTATTCTCTTGTTTTTCTTCACTTTTTTCCTAATGGCCCTTTGTGACTTTAGGGTAACCGCCGTTACGACAAAATCATTCATAAATATCCTCGTCTATCGTCTTTTCGTTAATGCCCTTTTCTCATCCAATATTCTGTCAGGCAGAGGCGTCATTCCTAATTTCTGGAAGTGCGCCTTCATGTCCGAATCACTGCAGATAGTCCTTATCTGTTCTTCGCTTACCTCGGCTACAAATCCCCGCAGTTCTTCCTCGATTACAGATGCTAAATCGCGCTCTCCGGCGGCAATTGACCTAAGCCTTTTTTCATCCTTGAGATTAACGTCGACCGGCTCGCCGCCGTATTCCACCCGAAAACCGGGATCTTTATTGTCAATCTGTATAAGCTCGGGAGCATGGATGGTTTTCTTAATTACCTTTCCCCCCTTCCACTTAAATCCCACATTGGAGATGAAATCCCCCAGCCGCTTCAGATTGCTGTAGCTCTCTCTCCACTTGAGGTCGTAAGCCCTTCGCCCCTCCCTCCAATATTCCTCGGTTTCGCCTTCGGCAAATTCGTCTTTATAGAGGGAGTCCTCATAACATCTTCTAAAATTGTCAAAGTCCTTTAAATCATCATTGGAGAGAATCCCCCTTTCCTTATGGATGAGGAGCATGTGTCTTAGATCGGGAATCTCGAATTCATGCGAGTTATTAAAGTCAAGTATACCCCTGTTTTGCAGGTGATTCTTGTAGTCGCGGATACCCCCCCCGGATTCCCCGACAATGTAGTTAGACATAAGATTATCGGAAACTCCCGTATATAAGCCTATGAGGCCGGAGTGAGTGCCGGTGAGATATATCCTCATAGGCTCGATCGATTTCGAGGCGTTTTCAATGACATTCAATTCGGGAAGCGCGGATATCTTTCTGCCGGCGCTCTCGTCCTGACCAGGGAGCGGCTCCGTCATCTTTACGATCAAATGATTTTTAATATCTTCAAAGGTATTTGCCGCTCCCTTTTCTCCGTTGAGACTCCGATAAAGGTTTCTCTGAATTCCGAGGGCCTTTTTCCCGAGGACCTTTGAGCGGTTATCGAGCCCATCTCCAAAATACATGAGAAATTGCTCCTGAAGATTCCTGAGGTCACCTTCATAACTCCCGGTAACGTACATTCTGTAGAGCGGACGGTATTTGTCTTTTACCTCTTCAATGACCTCGGCCTTCCTCTTGCGGAAGAACTCCAATACCCCCTTTGTCGATTCCGTCCCCTGCAGTTTCTCCCTGAGCTTCTTAAACTCCTCCCTCTTCTTCACTATATACTGCTCGATCATCTCGCTCTTAATATATTCATATAGGACCGACTCCTTCAAATCATTCAACAAAATATAAAGGCGATCGCGCAGCAAGAGGTCTCTCTTTGCAACCCCCCCGAATTTTTTATTTATTTTCACCGCCTGTTTGTTCACATATTCCTTCCAGTGCTGTTCAATGTAAGGTTTTTTTCGGGAATATTTCAACTGCTCCTCTTTGGCTTTTTCGACCTCATCTAAAAACGCCTCTATATATTCAAGATTCTCGACATCGTCAAATAAAACTGCGAGCTCCTTTTCGAGGCGATCTTCAACCCTTTTATGTACTACAGGAATCTGACCTACCATTATCTGGTAAAAATCATAAGAGAGCTTATTTTTAATACCGTTTATGAATTCATCTTCGGTGATCTCCTCCCTGTCAAGGGGGCCTATAAACATGTCATATGGATCCATCCCCGTAGAATCAAAGGAATCATAGGCCTCCTTTGCCAGAACATTTACAAAGAAAATCTCTGCATCATCTTTAACCGCAGCCCTGGTAATGGACCTCTTCTGATAATTGGCTTTCACGTCCGAGTAAGACTTTTTGTTGAGAAATCGCTCTCCCACTATCCTTTCCCCAATATCACAGGCCGCCCCCTCGAGGATCGAGTACTTCGGATAGATAGCGGCGGAAGTCCCGAAAGTCAGATACCTGACATTTGTAAGAACCTTTTTGACATTGACGGCATTTGCCCGGCGGGGAATCTCAAGGCCTATCAGACTGGTAAATATCATAAAGGAGACCGTATTGTAGAGGGTCTTCAACTTGTGATCGAATGTCTCTCCAAGGGGGTCGCCCGTGGCCCATTTGGTGCTAACAATATATATGGCGTCATAGGGTGTTTCATTCCTGTAATTGTCAAGCCCGCTTCCGATACCCGGGAGTTGCTCTTCATAGCGGTTATCGGCGTGCATAAAATATGAGAGCTCCTTGAGCGCCATGTATGCGTTTGCCCTGTGAGCCCTGCCGCCCCCCTTTGCCTCATATCCATCCGGGACACCAAGAATGCCCGTCAGATGAACCGATTTACCGCCAGCGATCGATTTAATAACATAGGCGAGGTCGATGAACATGCCGGAACAGGTGCCGCCGGTGAGCGTTCCGACGACATAGACATTCACGGGATCATTCTGCGGATTGTAAAGCAATTGGACTTTTTCACCATATTGTTTTGTAAGCACCGCCGGTGAGATTACGCGGTTAATCTGATTCTCTATCATGTTCTTGATGTTTCTTTCGTACATCAAGTCTCTCCAGAGGACGAGACGGCCGGCATATCTCATGTTTCCGGCCCCCTTATCAAGCTTGGCGATCTTTTTATCGCTCCCCTCAGGAATCCACGTAGTGTCCTCAGGCTTGAATTCTTCCTTAATCTTATCAATAAAGCGGGTAGTATCACCCGAACTAACGGCTACCTGGACATATCTGATATCATCGCCCGCAGGAGTGGGTTTAGCCCTTGCACCAACCGCCGTCTCTATTGATACATATTCGATCGGATCGAATTTGTTCACGCCAAAGGTCTCGTACATCAGCTTTTGTATTCCTTCAAGGGTATCCAGACCGCTGCTTCCGACACCGATGACCACCGTAGGAGTTAGAACAGCCATGAACGCCTCCTTAATTATTAGTAGTTTACCTTATTGTAATATCCCCTGATTCTCACCAGGTAGAACACCACCGTGATAAAATAGAAAATGATCGTATTGACCGCGAAGGCCAACCAGGGTCGTACAATAATATCAATAAAAGGGATAAACTTGATAATAAACGAAAGCCATTTCCACTCACTTTTCACACCCCATGATAGAAAAGTCAACAGGGAAGTGGTCAAAATAAGGGCGAGACACCAGAAAAACGACACATGGTAATCCTGAGACATGTGCCTGCTGCTTGTCGGAATACGATTGAAGATATTGGCGAATATAAAAGTCAGAATAGCGGCAAATATTGCAATTATCACAATAAGCCACCACATATTCATCAAATTATAAAATGTAAAAGCTTCATTTTCCATGATATATTATTCTCCTTAAAATACAGGGCCACTATGATCTTTTTCCTTATCCCTTTCATTCCCCTCCCAATCCCTTTTAGGTCCTTTTTTATCTCCAAAAATACCTATGAAGTCACGCATAGTCTCTCTAATCGCCTTAGATACAGACTCCGGACCTCCCATGGTGAAAAAGTAATACCCTACGACAACCAATACCATAATCAATAACAGGACTAAAAATACTCCTCCCCAATTCGTTATCGTTCCCCCTGGAGGACCACCACCGTCCGTAAATCCAATCGTTAAAATTAGCCGCCACATATTTACCTCGCCATTAGATTTAAATGCCTCCACCTCCGTGACATACTATTCTACTAAAATATAGGGCCATTATCATCATCCTCCTTGTTTCTTTCATTCCTCTCCCAATCCCTTTTTGGCCCTTTTTTGCCTCCAAAAGCACCCGTAACGTCACGCATGGTCTCTCTAATCGCCTTCGATATTGACTCCAACCCCCCCATGGTGAAGAAGTAATAACCTCCAAGGCCCAACACCCCGATCAATAACATAATCCCAAACACCTTTCCCCAATTGGTTATCATTCCTTTCGGATCATCACCCGCTATAATGTTTCCGTCGGCGTCTTTCACATATACGCCCCAAGAGTAGTTGCCCCAAGACTTCAGGCTCCTGCCCGGGATGGTATAGGACGTCTTTTTTATATTATCTACATTCACTATCTCTTTATTGTTCACCTTAAACTTGAACTGATACGTCACGCTCGGAGGACAATCCCCAACAATCTTCCATTGGCAGGTAAGATCCTTTCCACCCTTCAGCCGGTAGCCGTCGGGCGGGAATATATATACGACATTACAGGCACCCCCCTTCACGGAAAAAGACCTCTTCCCGGACTTGGAAGTCCTCCCGTCGGGGCTTGAGGCGACAACCTCCCAGCTGTAGTTTCCGCTCTTTTCAAATTCTTCTCCCGAAACGGTACAGGAGGTGGTTGTAACCTCCCTTGTCTCTATAATCTCTTCGCCCCTCTTCAGTTTAAAGGTATACTCCAAACCGGACGGGCATTCCATCGAGGGATTCCACCTAAACGTCAGATCGGTCCCGAGGACGTGCTTGTAGTTGTCGTCCGGAGACGACAGCATGACTTGACATTTATCTTCACCGTTCTTTTTTTCAACCTTCCAGACGCTGAGATATATCTCCTGCCCCCTGCATCTGCTTCCCCAACCGGGGTGCTTCATGTTCAGCACTTCGGTAATCCGATACCTGTTCGTTATTTTATTCAGGACCGCCTCCGACTCCGGCGGAAGACTCCCGGAATAGTCATCGAAATAGTCCGACAGGATGAAAATGTACTTTGGTTCTTCTATGCCGTTTTTGTTTATCAGCCGGTCGGCGGCAAAATTCCTGGTCAACTTACTGTGCGTCCCGTTATAGGGGACATCATCCGTTGGGCCGGATAAATCGACGCCAACCGGATATGAAGAATTTAAGAAACTCCTAACCTTCGATTTGTCGTACCTAAAGATCTCCGTCTCCGAATCCAATATCGCCGTGCTCGTGCTGTGGAACCCGACGGTCAACACATACCCGTTAAAGCTGTCGTTCTCTATTTGATTCAAAACCTCTTTCAATCCCTCATCATGGGTATCCACCGGAACGTACATCGTGCCGAGTGAATCCCATTTCCCCTCTAAAAACAGCCCCTCTATGTCACTTCTCACCTCCTTAAGCAGCTCCACATCACACGCCCTGTCCGCCATGCTTGACGTGTGGTCAAACAGTATGGCTATATCGGCACCGAAAGCGCCAAAGGGGACGAAAAGAATTGCGAGAAATACAAAAATAATTGCGGAGAGGTTCTTAACCCTGATATTCATTTTTTTACTCCTCCTTGAGGTTAAATCTTTAAAACCAAAAGATACTGTACTGTCAAATTACTTCAGGTCTAATTAAACAACATAATACAAAAGTTAAGTTCTTGAAAAAACACACAATTATGGGCTTCAAAGCGTTAATCGAAAATTATGAATCTCTCGCTATCGAATGTAATAAGAATCCTTAAGGATTTACAAGAGCCACAAATGAAATGTAATCCTCATAAACCATATATAAATATTTTTCATAAAAAAAGAAACCCACGAAAAGATCGTCGTTCTTGTTATCCCGTATTTGCCATAGTGAAGTATCTTCACATTTTTTTGTATCCAAAATTTTCACTTCGCCGTCGCATAAAAACAAGACATCATCGGCTATCGACAGGGCATTCCAGTGGCCATTGTTTTTTACCGGTATTGCTTGAGCCCTGGCTTGAGTATCACCGATTGCAGGATTATACTTGATCGTGCAGAAACAGGTTTCATCTTTTGAGACAATAACTCCGTCACTAAAAGGGAGTGGAGGATGAAGAAAATATTTTGTTTTTAGATTTCTTGAAAGTTTATCAACCTCTGTAATTACCGAATATCCGGTCTTGAACTCGCCGGTTAAATCCTTGATTATCAGGGATATGCTGTTTCCTGCACTCAAGCACAACAAATACATCATGTTTTCTATAACACAAGGCACGGAGGATTCGATAATTTCAGCATCATCAAAAATGTCCTCGTCACAGCCGTCCACGCCAAGGGAAGGCAGTGATACCCTGGAGATCTTATGGGATTTGCTCAAGACGATAATTTGATCTGTTTTTGGTGAATATACTATCTTGCCTATGGCGTCATTTTTGGCGGCAAATAATTCCCCTACTGTAATCTCCGTTCTATCTTCAATCTGATGATACTTGTTGATTGTCAGAATAAAGAGGGCGCTGTTTTTTTTATAGGGCAATACGAGAAAACTCTTTTCCCCGCTCTTTATTCCAATCGGGTAAGTATGACTTATAAACTCATTTTTTTCCGCCTCTTCTATCTCCGCATCGCTTTTCCCGATATGATACCTTATTATGCTGCCGTTTGTGGGGTAATACACATAAGGTGGCATAAATACGGCCGATGAACTGTGTACAACACCACCGGGAACAGCAAAAACGTCATCTATCACCCCACTCATATCGTGAATGTTATTCAGGCGGGTAATCCGAATCTCATTTCCGGTAAAAGAGATCAACCTTTTCTTATCGATTAACGGATTGCCGAACGATTGTATGTATGTACTTTGGGGAATTTTTTCGCTCAATCCAGTTGATTTAAAAGGAATATATCTGTTCATCATATTGTTTCTGTTTAATCCGCTCCAACCGTCGTCACAAAAAATATGCCCGCAATTCCCACAAAAAAGGGCCGTGTCTCTGTTTTCAAAAGCGCATTCCGGATCTTGGCAAGTTATTTTTGTCATAACGTTTACCTGTAACTTTATAAATTCCTGTCAGTCTTCAATTAGTCGCTAATCATTGGATAATAAAAAGAAAATCGAAGTTGAGGGCGATTTGTGACCTGCATCACAGATTTTGTATAACACAAAAAACGATTCAACACAACAGAATTTCCTGTATATAAATTTTAAGTATTTTATTGAAATTATAATATAATTGCTCACTATGTTCAGTTATGACATCTTAAGACTTAATAATTATCCCACTTTTATATAACATGTCCCATTCCCTCCAAGTTCCATATTTGCGAGAAAAACCCTGTATCCATTCAACGCATTAATGTATACAAAAACAGATTAACGTAAAAAATCTCTATGCCGCCCAAATCACCATACAACCATACAATATAGGTGTCTTTAATTTCATCCGAATATAAAACAATTTCTTCAGGCAATTGGATTTTTAATGTAGCCCCATTTCTGATCAGACAATACGGGAGCCAATCCCTCCGAAAAATTGCCCGCATCCGAGAACTGCGGTTTGATGATATAACCCCCTTTTTTATCAATAAATCCCCACCCTCTACCGAAAACCTTAACGGCAGCAACCCTCTCCGAGAATATCTTGGCCCTTTCATAGTTGTCCAATATAACGGGTGTCCCCTTTTTGTCTATATAACCGTACATATTTACAGAGGTGCGCACGGCGGCGAGATCCTCCGAGAAGGCGGAAACGGCAAAAAATCCGGGCTTGATGACAAAAACACCGTCCTTGCCGATAAATCCCCACATCTTGGAGAAAAACCTCTTTACAGAGACGGCGGCAAGTCCCTCCGAAAACTCCTCTGCATCCAAAAACTGGGGCCGGATCATAAAATTTCCCTCCTTATTTATAAACCCTACTTTGTCATCAAGCTCCGCAGGGGCCAAATGATCGGAAAAAATTGCGCCTTTACTTCTCCAGTCGTTTGAGATGCTTGGATAAACGACCATCTCGGATGACTTGTTGATATATCCACATCTATCCTTTATTTTTATTTCGGCTACTCCCTCAGAAAAACGATAGGCCTTATCAAACCGGGGCTCAATCATAAAGTCTCCATCCCTGTTGATGTATCCCCACCTGCCATTTAAGGAAACGGCGGCCAATTCCTCCGAAAAAGAAAGCCCCTTTTCAAACCTTGGCTTTATTACAATGTTTCCCATCTTGTTAACGTAACCCCATTTGTCCTTTATCCTGACCGCGGCAAATCCCTCGGAAAAGGAATCCGCCCGTTCAAACCGGGGCTCAATTTCAATATTGATCATGTTATCTGTATTTTACAATCTTTTAGTTTTGGACCGATCAACAGATCATGTAATTCAATATCAAACCTGTTAAATGAGACCCATCCCCAAAACGATGTTTAATCACTATTATCTTAAAATATTATCCCTGCCCAAGCGCAGCTCCATCTTCAATCATATCGGCGGACAAGGATTTGATCCTCTTTGCATCATCTTTCAAACACTCCCATCCCTGTAAGAATCGACCTTCAGAGGATGGCTGATATATCCCCATTTACCCTCAATCATTACCGGTGCGAGCCCCTCGGAAAAGTTCCTGACGGTTATAAATCGTGGGTCTATTACATATTTTCCCGACTTGTCAATAAAACCCCACTTCCCCGAATACTTTCCGCCCGAATGCCTTACAGCGGCAAGGCCTTCCGAAAAGTCCAGGGCATCCTTGAAGCTTGGCTTGATAACGAACTTCCCCCTGTCGTCAATGTATCCCCACTTTATATTTCGAATCGATTTCACCGCGGCAAGTCTTTCAGAAAAATTACGGGCCCCAAAAAAACGTGCCCATATAATATATTTACCTACGTTATTAATATAGCCCCATATTTTTATAGGGAATTTGGATGGCACCACCGGCGCCAGGCCATTCGAAAAATCTCCTGCCTCGCGATAGTTCGGCTCTATACAAAAAAATCCTTCCTTATCAATATATCCAAGATTTTTACCTTTCGCCACCATGCACATACCCTCGGAAAAAGACCTGCCCCAACCCTCCCAATTGTGGTCTACATGAGGCGTGGCGACGATCTTAAAAGACTTATCAACGTAGCAGATCTTCTCCTTCATATCCACACCGGCCACCCCCTCGGAGAAACTGGATGCGTCATTGAACAGAGAGTCAACAATAGGCTCCCCTTTTTTGTTAATGTACTGCCACTTCCCGCCGATGTAGACGGCGGCAATCCCTTCAGAAAAATCATTGGCCTTGTCGTACTTCGATTCAATAACGGCTTCACCGTCCTTATTTACATAACCCCATTTCTTTTTGACTTTTACGGCGGCAAGGCCCTCCGAAAAACACTTTGCATCGTTAAGCTGCGGTTCAAAAATAATATAGACAGATTTACCGACAAAACCATGTTTAGGATGCATCTCGTTTCTGTCTTTATTCTTTTCTATTGAAAGATAGCCCTCGGTGTCACCATTTGGCCCTTTACCGTTATCATCTTCTTTAAAGGCGTATATCCATGTAGCAATTACCCAGTATGCACTATCTTTACTCAGGTTCTTTTGGTAGACCAAAAGCTTGTCCTTCAGCGTTTCAATGATTTCGTCTGCCGTATGTTCGTCTCTTAGAGACAAAATTTCTTGTGGGAAATTGCCCTTCAAAGCCTTGATCAGGAATTTTTTCTTACGCCAATAATCATTCTTATCCTCTTCCTCCAAAAAAAATTTATATTCGAGATTACTGATTAATTTTTCACAATTCCTGTCGTCGAGGATAGAGTATCCTTTTTCCTTGATCAATTCCCTGAGCTGCGATTCCAGAATATCCTCGGCGGTAACAGAAACCAGTCTTGTCGAACAGTCAGGACAAAATATGGAATTTGCTTCCCTTACTCTCCTTCCACAATCAGGACACTTTTTCATGGCACTGCCTCTTTGTTTTTCTAATAAACAATATTCAGGCTCTCTAAATACATCAACAAAATTTATATCTTTGAATGTCTCTATTATGGTTTCCCTGCCGACGGTCCAAGATATGTTTGCAATAAACTCCCTGTGATAATTAATATCTAATATATTGGAGAAGAACAAATCCCTCGTCCAGATGCTCCTTTTAAGCTCCTTCATAACTACATTTTCAACTTCACTCCTTGATAAAGCCCCTTTTGCAAATCCGAGCCTTGAAGTCAGGAGAGCTTCGCCAAAACGGTCGGCTTTTTTTCTCTTCGCCTCTTTGGAAAAGAAGTGTAAATGCTTTATATAGAAATATTTACTCCATTCATCCCGCTCAAAAAAATCCCCGATTATCTCCGGAGTAATTTTATTCAAATCCCCCCTTGGCATATCCACGCCCCTGAGGACAAGCATCAAGATCGAAAAGGCATTTAAGTACTTCAAAGAATCCGACTCCGTATCGTACAGACCGATCTTTATCTTATTATGCTCCGGTAAAGACAAAAGACGCCACCCCGGTTTGTCGAGCAGGTCCCTTCTCCTTGAAGTAATACCTTTATATTTCTTTAGATTCGATTCGTCAACAAATGCCTCGTCAATCATAAGCCCTATTTGCGAATCGGAAAGGGTCAATTCGCAATGACTCGGCATAATCTCTTCTAAAAATTCCAACTCTGAAACGTTCTTGACCACAAAATTTTTAATCTCTATCTTCGACTCAAAAGATTCGAGAACCTTCCTTACAAATCCGGTATCAATCTCCTCGCCGAGATAACCTTTGATATCGACCTTTTCGCCGTTCAGAATATCCGACAACAATATTAATGACTCATCCTTCATCCATCTGATGTCTGCCTTTTTTGCATTACAAAGCCAGAATTTGAATATATCGAACAACTCCCTTGAAATGACATTAGCAAAAGAGCCTTTACTATATCTTCTTTTTATTGTCATAAAAAGCCGTTGAGATACCTCGGGATCAATACTAATCTTTTCCCTTATTGCCGAAATTCCTACCTCTGAAAATACTCTTCTATGATCACCTCCCCTCAAATCTTCACGTTCAAAACCGGTAATAATGTAAGTATACGGCTGTCCGATCAGGGATTCTATCTTGTGTGAAATCTCATCTTTCTCCCTTTGGTCTATCTCCTCCCATCCAAGGAGCAAGATGCGACACATAGTTTTTGTGGGCAATTTGTTCAACTTGACCAATTGAGCCGCCAAACGCTTACTCTCTTTGATCAGATCGAGACTTGAAGCGGTATCAGAATATTTCCGATTTATTAATATTTCCAACTTGGTATGCAGTCCCCTTCTCCGGGACTCTTCAGCCATCAAGTAGCTGTCAAAAATGTTTGCTTTTCCAATCAGCAGATTTAGATTGTCTAAATTGTCTTTTGTGGCACAACGAATAAATTTTATCAGCTCATTATCGTCGGACTTTTCTCCCGATAACAATCTCTTTACAATTTTTTGATATTTCCCTTCGGGAAGCGAATTAAAAAATCTTTGAGTTTTTTTATCTACTATCTCTAAAAGGGAAAACCAGATAAGCTCGAGTTCCGCATCCTTTAGCCACTCCCTTAACCAGTTGGCCTTTCCGCCGGTCGAGATCAAATCGTACCAGGGGTTGTATTCTCTAACGGTGGCAAACAAGTCATCCAATACATTTACAATCCCGGTCACCCGTTCTTCCGGCACATTGATATCAGAAGATTTCCGAAATTCCTTAATTCTTTCCAACTTGGATACAACTCCGGATATCTGTTTGGAAACTTCCTTCCAGGACAAGCCAATGGGGATTGAGTCATAGCTTTCAAACTTGGGCAGCTTCTCCGCCACCGTGTCCACCAACTCACGATAGGTCGAACAACCAGAGCAGTTTTCCTCAATCCATCCGTAGTAGTACTCACCATCGGAAAAATCATGCTCTTCGGTGTCTTTTCGCTCTCCCTTAATAATCCTGGCCCCCTTTAATGCCCACATCCCCATCCCGATCGCAACGGATCCGTCCATATTGGTCAGTCCCGCCCCGAAAGGAATACGCCACACAAGGGTCAAGGGAAGCGCGCAGAGAACCAAGTTGACTGTCGAGAGGAAATTATCCACTTCCATTGCCCAATCCTGCACACTCAAAGATTGTCCGGACATCACGATCTTAAGTGGTTCGGATATCTCTTCAATCCATTCATCCGGAAGTCTTTTGTCCAAATGTTTATATGATGTCGTGACAGGCTTCAGGGCCATCTCCTTTTCAACCATCGGCTCCATCCAGGGGATATCGGTAGACATTACAACAGGGGGGTAGAGAACTCTCTTTGCATCTGTAATGATATAGTGCCTGTGATGATAGAGCCTGAAAGGTGGTTTGGCCGGGCCTCCATCTTCCGACCTCATTTGCATACGGCCGACGATAACATAAGCCTTATCGTCAATAATGTGGGGGCGACATACAATCCCTCCGCCCCTGTTCAGCCATGGATATTCGTGCCACTCGAAGACGTCACCGGAACCGAGTCCGACTCTGTCGTAACGACAATATCTTTCCAGCTCCTCAGGAAATCCCTCAGATTTTCCGATACAATCATGGTCCGGACCAAGGATTGGACCGTCCGGATATTTTACGAGCTTTCCAAAAACATATTGGTGCCACGATAATGATTCTGACATCAAAACACCTATGAAAACAGAAACGCCACCTTAGAAGCTACCTTTAGCTGTCAAAATTCTTATAGAATTTCAATAGTCTATAGACTATAGACTATATCGGTAGACTTGAGCGAGGTATTAAAATTTTTAACCCTTCGCCTTAACGGCCTTTAATCTAAATAGAAAACGATAAAAGACGCTGAACTTTCCCATAATCCATTCTTTGAATTGCTGAGAGTTTACACTATACTTTTTTACCCCTTTTACACCGCCCAATACCATGAATAAAAATGGCTCGACTACATGATAGGGCATCCAATTATTAATTACATCCTGGTCATTGTACTCTTTGCCCCATAGAAGCAGACGGTCATTATTTGAGTTATAATTGGCATAGCCCTTTGTTTTTAGAAATCCATAAACCGAGGACCAGCAAATCCCCAATTTAACTCCTTTGCAGTACATATCAAGACAATTCAATCCCGATTTCGGGATAAAATCCTTTCCATATTTCAGAGGACTTTCGTTCAATAAGGAGCCGTATGCCTTCTCTTCTCTATCGGCAAACAACTTATCCGACTTGTTCAGGCAGACAACGACCTTTTTAGGTTTGTTTTCGATCTTCCCCAGAATCCTTGGGAGATTGGCCCAAAAATCAAAGGCAGCGTCGTTGTCATTCGCATCGAGACAGGCGATAAATCCATCCGCATTATCTAAAGAATCCACCAGCTCTTTTGAAAAGCCTGAGGCCTTCGACCAATCATGATCATTCTTTGCTGTAGAGGGGAAAGACAATGTCCCGGGGAAATACAGGACACGAAAGCGGACCATCTTTTTACCCAAAAACCATTTAAGACGAGAGCCCCTTAATTCAAGATCAAAAATGTACTCGGTGATTTTATCTATATTTAATTTCGGAAGTTCTCCCTTTTTTATTGTTATTTTGTATTGATAACAGAGATTTTCCATATTACTATTCTGCGGGAAAAAACCTATATTTACTCCGGATTCATATTTATTCCAATTTAAGAAAGCTTGTTCTATAGACCCAAGGATTGCCATCTTGCCGGAATGGAGCGGTCCGATGATTCTAATCTCCTTGACTATTGGAACAATAGACTTCTTTTCAAAAACCTTATTATTCATAATAACTCCTTCTTATATCGTTATTTCTGAAAAAACTCCCACAAAAAACCATCTTCTCTTTTTATCAATTTCGGAATAGTATATCCACTATTTGCTTTTTTCTGCAATATAAAATTGATCTTAAAGGAATTTAATCCCTCTGCTTATTCCGGTGGCAACAAATAAAAAGGGCTCAACTATCTGATAGGGTGTCCAATTATCCATAACTTCTTGTTCCGTAAAACCCTCCCCCCAATATCGTAACTTGTCTTCCTTTTTGTTATAATTTGCGTTTCCATCGCTCTCGATAAAGCCGTAAGCAGAGGTCCAGCATATGCCTACCTTTGTTTCCTTACAATGCATATCTATAAACTTTAATCCTGTTTTACCCAAAAGCTCCGTACCCCTCTTTATGGGATCCTCACTTTCTATTTCTTCTAATGGATTGATATATCTTTCAGCAAAATATCTGTCTGCTTTTGTAAGGCAGATTACAAATCTATCAAACTTTTTCTTCCTTTTTCTTAAAATAGTAGGGAGTATGGCCCAGAAATCAAAGGCGCTTTTTTCATCAGTAGAATCTATGCATACTATAAAGCTGCTCGCTTTTTCCAAACGATTTATAAGATCATTTCTACGTTTCTCTATCTCATGTTTATCAAAATCAGATTTTTTTTCTAATGAAGGAATGAGATCTCCTCCAGGACCATCAGTAAAATTGAAACGTATCCCCTTCTTACCTAATAACCATCCTATACCGGTTCTTCTAAACTCTAAGTCAAAGAGATAATTTGAGAATCCTGCAGATCCAGTTCTGGGCAGATAACCATTTTCTATTACTTGCATCTCATACAATTCCAATAGTTCTTCCATCTCTGTATTGACGGGGAAAATACTTAAATTAGTACCGGTTTTCTTTTCATTCCAGTTTAGTATCGCCCGCTGAATAGACGCTATCATTGCGGTCTTGCCTGACTGTGAAGGTCCAATAATCAGTATCTCTTTCTTTTCTTTTTCTTCCATGTGTATATTCCTCTTTCTTTGAAAAAACCACTCTGAAATTTCAACGAAGATACATATTTATAATACAAAATTTAAAATTTTTCAAACAAAAAACATATCTCATTTTTTAATAGGCTATTTTTTAATGCTATAGTCTGCTTATAACCACTCCTTCATCTACAGCGATTATGACAATCTCTTGTATGGCGAGAATCCAAACGCAATCGGCGGACACGGCATCAATCGGCTCAGAGGTCCTGTCAATTAATTCCAACAAATCAACTGCAAACCGTTTCACGCTTGATTATCTAAGATATTTTGCAAAGCAAGTAATGCTTTCTTCGATCATTTTTAGCAAACAAGTTATTCGCCCGGCAAGTTCCCCCGTTTGCCTCTATAAAAAGCCCTCCCGAGGATATTCACTTTCGGTGCCGTCTTTTAAAACTACTAATAAACTTCACAATAGTGAAAGCAATAGAAAAAACTTTTTGAGGACATATCGACTCGGGTACCCACACTATATTATTTTTAATGAGAAAGTGTAACAAACTTCCCTGATACTTACAATAAAATTTTCATATCTACTCGTATAAACTATTTAAGTCTAAAAAAAATAGACTAAAAAACGACTAATAATATTCTCTAGGAAATATCCAAAAGCAGCACCGACCAACGTGCTAAAAATAATTGTTAATACCATAACCCATAAATCTATCATTTTTCTATAACCAACCAACTCTCTCAGGCCCATTGAAACAAAATGCATATAGGACTCAATTGGAATATCTTCTATATTCAGATAATTAGTTGAATCTCTCAAGAAATAACCTTGAAGCTCGTTCAAGCGATTCTTAAATTCCTGGACTTTTAGGTTATGCCCCCTTGCTGAAATGAGCCAGGATATAAGCAGTATAAAAAAGTTTTGAATTTCATCTGTAATCTTGGCAATTAATTTAGCCCTGTGCATCAATTTACTTTTTAAGGTTTTTATTAAATCAGTTCTAATGTTTAATATGTCTTTGCATTTTTCATTCAAAAAGTCTATACTCTTTCTACTAATCATAATTTTATTATTCGACAAAGAGTAGAACTCCCTTAAAACATCTTTTGTCTTTTTAAATATACCTTCAAAAAATATTTCCGGATTAGTTCTGCCTGAAACATATACAATGTCGCTATCTTTATTCATATTCTTTATTCTAATATTGGCATCTTTCTTTTTACTCGTTAATAATTCCGCAAGAAATAAATCATTTAACGGAGCGGGACTTACTTCCAAAACATCATAATCATCTTCGCCTTTAAACCCGCTATCAATACATTCCTTAAGTAGACTATGCGCCGTTTTCATTCCATACTCATTATCGTGCTTGTTTTCATCATTAACTTCCATGTAATACAAAACAAAATTGCCGTTATAGAGTAGTTTAAATTGCTTTCCGTTGCCTACAAAAAAACAACCAATTTTAATAGGATCACCTAAATTAAGAACTTGATACTCACTATTAAAACCAAATTTTACTATCTCATCGATTCCTGTATCTAAAGGATCATCAATTTTTGTAGTTAAATCTACATCGTCAATTTTTGTAATTTTGCCATTATAATCTACGTCTTTTACAAAATTTTTGCATTGCTTGAGAGATTTCTCTAATCTCTTTCCAGTTATTGTAGCTAATTCTATATTTTTTTCTATTTTTTCCGCTTTATCTTCGAGTATATATATTTTTTCACTCAGGTCAATTGGAACGGCGCCAAATGAAAATAGATACTTCTTTCCCATTTTTTTCTCCCGTTTTTTTGATTCTTTAATACTTTTTTTCAACGCTTTTTAACGTTTAAACAGCATGAAGAAAGTTCACTAATAAATCATATAATATTTAAATAACAAAATAAATCAAGAAAATAATAGTCGTTTTAAAAATAAATGCGCAATCAGTCATTTTTATATTGACATATTAAAAACAAAAAAATAGTATTAAGCAAAAACGAATTAATCATACAAAAAATGAAATTAATACAAAGTACTTTAGAATATTTTTTTTAACTGCTACCATGGTTATTTAGAATGAAAGTAAATATAAAAAATAAACTTAGTAACTTACGATTATGTTTGCTTAAATTAAAAGATAGAATAAAAAACAAACTTAGCAATCTACTATCATTGCTACTGGAAAATAAAAAAGTTATTATTTTTTTTGTTGCAATATGTTTTATAATTTCTATATATGTTCATTTTTTATTCTTTATATACGAACACTACAAAGATCCCATTTCTCTTATAAAGAAAATCACATCATTTACCTCAACAAAGACTATTTTTTTCCTGGAGCATATCAGCACATTAAGTATTATTTTTTTAATTACCGTTTTAATTATAATTTCGTGTTTTTTTTATGTACTATATATAATTAAATTAGATATTGAAAAAAGGACAAGAACCAGTAAAGGGAAAAAGATAAAGTGCATAATTTGTGGCGCCGAGTTAAGCAACAATAAAGCAGAATTTTGTGCTAATTGCAGAAAGAAATCATTTATTGAACAAATAGATTCAAGACTCAAAAAGGTACCAGAAAAAACTAAAAAAGTATATATTGTTTTTTTTGTATTAATACTTATACTAGTACTTTTTTTTACTAAAAGCAATCTCGATTATTTTGAAAGACAGAAAATTCGTTCTGAAATAAAAGAGTTTTTACAAGATATCTATTATAAAGAACATGAGTATTGTCGAAATAAAAATGAATTCTGTTCAAAAGCCAAGGAGATGGGCATTTTATCTATTCCGGAAAATACCAAATTCGCCATTACTCATGCAGACAAAAATAGTTTCGTAGCCCGAGCTTTTGTAAATATCGATAAAGAAAGAGATGAGTATGAAGATATATGGCAGATAACTGAAAAAACTGACGAGCCCGAACTCATAGCGGACGACATTAAAAATAGATGCGTCCGGGCTGAAAAAAAATCGGAAAGCAGTTCAAATTCAATTAAAAAAGAAAAATGTCCAGATTCGGACGGCATTGAGCATATCTTCAAATACGGAGTCGACTCCTTTGCCGACAGGGTCATTCATTATAGGATGGGATCTCCACAACCTGTATACCCCAACAGCAAAATACCGACCAATGCGATCGGATTGCCGAACTACAGGATCATGCTCTCAAACGATGAAGTCACCCTTGGATGCAGGGGCTCGATCACCCTCGAATTTTCAAGGGTGAGACTGATCGACGGAGACGGTTGCGACATATGTGTATTTGAAGTAGGGGACGACGTCGAAGCGACTTACCTTGAGATAAGCGAAGACGGCGAGCATTGGATTAATATCGGCAGGATACACGGAGGCATATTCTGCGTCGATATCGGTCAAGAAGAAAGAGTAAAATTCTATAATAGATTTCGTTATGTAAGATTGACGGATTTGGGAGATCAATGCAAATACGGAAATTATCCCGGCGCCGAAATTGACGCCGTGGGAATTATTAACGGCATCCTTGTGAAATAGACAACCCCATTGTTTCCAACCTGCAAGTTACATCGGCCACTTGGAGTCGTCCGAGAGAGCCAAGCCCCGAAGCTAATGTGACCGATTTCCCTATTATGGGATCAGGTCAGCCCGGCCTTTATTCACATTAAGCCGACTTCTTAATGTCAACCCTCCTTCTTTTAGTCGACCTGCCTTCCCCTTAAAATCAATCAGGTTCTTTTCATGTCGGCCCGCCCCTTCTTTTACGTCAGTCCGCCCTCTTCTTCACGAAGACCTTGAAGACGTCGTCCTCCTCCTTGAGGCCCAGATACTCGTTTCCGGTGGCGCTGCACCAGGCGACGATATCCTCCTTTATCCCCTCGTCGGTGGAGAGGGTCTCCAGTACCTCCCCCTCCTTCATTCCCTTAATCTTCTCCGATATCTTGATTATCGGAAGCGGGCAGAGCATCCCGTAACAGTCCAGTGTCTGGTCTTTCTTGAAATCCATATTAAAACCCCATCTCATCAAATAAAGAGGTTGATCTTGCTCTCCCTGGCCATTGCCAGGTAGGTGGCGACCCCCGCAAAGCGAGTTACTTCATCAATAATGTCTTCCTTGTCCACCCCCATAAACTCCATCGATGTGGTGCAGGCGATCATCGTAACACCAAGGGAGTGGGCGATCCCTATCATCTCCTTTACGCTTAACATCATCGACTTTTTCATCAGGATCTTCATCATCCACGTCCCGATCCCCCCCATGTGAAACTTCGAGAGCTTGAGCCTGCTTGCTCCGCCGCGGTTTACAATCCCGAAGGTCTTCTTTAAAAACTCCCTGGGGCTCTTAGCCGATCTCTCCTTTCTCACAACGTTGAGTCCCCAGAAGGTGAAGAAAATGGATACATCCATCCCCATGGCCGCCGCCCCGGTGGCGATGTTGAAGGCCGCCAGGACCTTGTCTATATCATCGCTGAAGACGATGATCGTCGCCTTGTCTTTGCCGCTCATCTTTCCCTCCAAAAACAAAATTCAGACAAAAACAGTGTCCACACTCCCGGCCCAAACTGTGTCGGAAATTATCTATTCGGAGGCTGGCCTGTTCTGACACATCTCCACGTGACTGTCCTTGCAGTCGAACTCCTCGCCGCAGTAGGGACAATGACAGTGGGCGGCGGAATCCGCCGGCTTTTCCGGCCTCTTCGCCTTAGGCTCAACCTTGACGTCCTTCCTGTAGTTCTCGATAGCCCTGTGGAGGGCGTCCGCGCCGAGATTCGAGCAATGGAGCTTGTTCTTGGGAAGACCACCCAGCTCCTCCGCAACGTCCTTGTTGGTTATCTTCATCGCCTCGTCCAGGGTCTTGCCCATGGCCATCTCGCTTATCATGCTCGACACGGCAATGGCGCTGCCGCAGCCGAAAGTCTGGAATTTTATATCCTCGAGCCTGTCGTCCTTGACCTTGATGTAAAACGTCATCATGTCTCCGCAGACCGGATTTCCCTCCTCGCCGATTCCGTCGGCATTATCCAAGACCCCCACGTTTCGGGGATTTCTGAAGTGATCCATAACCTTTTCTGAGTACATGGCTTATATACCTCCTTTTCCTGTTATTTTTTTCCTTCTTTCAAATATTTCGTATATAACGGGGACATCTTCCTCAGCCTCTCAATGATGGGAGGAAAAACCTCCAGGACGTAGTCCACATCCTCCATCGTGTTCATCATCCCGAAGCTGAAGACGATCGATCCCTGGGCCAGGGCGGTCTCCACCTTCATCGCCTCGAGGACGTGGGAGGCCTTCAAGGCCTTCGAGGTGCAGGCGGAGCCGCTGGCGACGCACACCCCCTCCATGCTGAGGCTCAAGAGCATCGCCTCCCCCTCGATGAACTCGACAACGAAACTCGCGTGTCCCGGAAGCCTCTTTTCAGGGTGTCCAGTGAGATAAATATGATCGATTTTAGAGGTGAGTCCCGATATAAGGGCATCCCTGAGCACGGTCAGGTGTTTTGCTCGATCCGCCATCTCATCCTTGGCAAGCCGGGCGGCAAGGCCCAGCCCCACGATCCCCGGGACGTTCTCCGTCCCAGGACGCCTGCCGTCCTCCTGTATCCCCCCGTCGATAAAGGGCACTATCCTCGTCCCCTTTTTCAGGTACAGGGCCGCCGCGCCCTTCGGCCCGTAGAACTGGCTGCCGGAGAGGGAGAGGGAGTCGACCCCGAGCTTATTCACATCCACGGGGATATTCCCCACGGCGGAGACGGCGTCTGTATGAAAAATTGCGCCCCGCTCTTTTGCCACTTTCGCGATCTCACCTATCGGCTCTATCGTCCCCACCTCGCTGTTCGCGTGCATAATGGACACCAATATCGTCTCATCAACCATCGCCTTTTTTACATCTTCGAGGCTCACGACGCCGTGCTTGTCCACCGGGACGTGGGTCACCGAGAAACCCTCTTTTACAAGGCTCTTTACAGAGTGGAGGACCGACTGGTGCTCGATCGCCGAGACCACGATGTGGCTCCCCTTCTTCTTCGCCGCGTGGGCGATACCCTTTATCGCGATGTTGTTCGACTCGGTGCCGTTAGCGGTGAAGTATATCTCGCCAGGATCGGCGGAGATGAGGTCTGCCATCACTTCCCTCGCCGCCTCGATGGCGCCCTTGGCCTCCTCGCCGTATACGTGGATGCTTTGGGGATTTCCGAAGTATCCCTTCAGATAGGGTATCATCCCATCGACGACTTTGTCGTCAACCGGGGTTCCTGCCGCATGATCAAGATATATTGTTTTCATCTTTTTTCTTCCATAATTCTTACTATTACATTAAATATATAATAACCAAGTGGTTTTGTCAAGTATTTTGTTGGGATTTTTTTCGCCCTTTCAAAGAAATTGAAAACCAACCAAAGGGCTGAATTTTCCTTGTTTGATTTCAAAGATAATGATATTGTGAAAAAAAAAGGGAGGAAAAGCTATGAAAAAGATATTAAAATGGTCTTTTAATATTGTCTGCCTTCTTATTATTGCGTTAATAGTCCTTATAACCCATTTCTCATTTCGGCCCAACCGCTCCGAAGTATCGGAACTCCTGGAGATAGAGACGTGGCCCGCCGTACACGACGGGCTCCACAACTCCAACACCGACATGATCTACCACGACGGCTCGTTTTACATGATCCACGCCGCCGCGCCCTACCACTTCGCCAGCGAGACGACGAGGCTCGTGCTAATGAAATCGAAGGACGCCAGGGAGTGGGAGAAAACCGCCGAGTTTCAGAATCCGGGCGAAGACATCAGAGACCCGAAGCTCGCAGCCATAGGAGAAAAACTCTTCATGTACGCCCTGAAGAACGTCGATTTTGCGGCGGAGCCCTACGGCACCGTGGTGACGACGAGCGCGGACGGCGTCGACTGGGAGCCTTTTCGCGATATCGAACCGAAGGGGTGGCTCTTCTGGCGGCCGAAGAGCAACGACGGCGGGAAGAGTTGGTACATCCCCGCCTACTGGAACGAGCACGGCAAATCGATCCTGTTGAGATCGACCGACGGCCTAAGATGGACCGAGGTCTCCCAGATATACGAGGGGGACTTTAACGACGAGACCGCCATCGAGTTTCTTAAGGACGGGAGGATGCTCGCCACGGCGAGGCTCGAGGTGGCCGGCTACTACTTCGGCGACAACCGGGGAAACACCCTAATCGCCGTCTCCGAGCCGCCGTACAAGGAGTGGACGGAGGAGCACAGCTTCGTGACCCGGCTCGACGGCCCGTACCTCTTCACCGTAAACGATCACGTCTACGCCGTCGGCCGTCTCCACACCGGCTGGAACATGCCTCTTACCGAGACGGGGAGCATCCTCGGCAAAAAGCGAACCTCCATCTTCCTTGTTACCGAGAAGGGGCTGATGTACCTCTCCGACCTCCCCAGCGCCGGGGACACATCGTATCCGGGGGTGGTCGTAAAGGACGGTTACGTCTACATCTGCTACTACACCAGCAACATCAAGCGGGACTATCCCTGGGTTATAGGGATGTTTACCCCCTCCGACATAATGATGGCAAAGATCAGCGTCAAAAGCCTCGAGGAGCTGGCGGATTCGAAGCTGAAGTAGATATTCAGCCAGAACGAAGGATACAAAATGAAAAACGATGACAGGCTCGCAGAATTTCTGTCTGCCCTGGGTCTCGACGAGGAGCCGATGGGGGTGATATGGACCGACGAGGAGCCGGAGGACTGCGTCTCCCCCAAACCGCAGACGCCTATAAGCCGCGAGGCGGAGGAGAAGGGGGAAATCGACTGGCAGTCGGTAATGGAAAATTTCGCCTGCGTCCTGGGGATCATCTGGCGGGCGAGGAAGAAAAACGCCGCCGCCTGCTTCGACGCCGAGCGGTTCGGGTGCCTTGGCGGGGCCTTCTACCTCGGGTTCATGAACCCCTACCTCCACATGCACCCCCCCTTCATCTCCACAGGGATCCCCGGCATCATTGAGGGGGAGCGCTACGCCGCCTCCCCGGAGGCGGCAAAGGCCTTCTTCGACGCCATGGACCCGCCAAAAGCCGCCGCCAGGTACTGCGTCGTAAAACGGATCGGCCAATTCAAGGAGGGGGAGGTTCCGGTCACCGTTGTCTTCTTCGCGCGCCCCGAGGCGATGAGCGGCCTTGCGGTCCTCACCGCCTTCATAACGGCCGACATCGATGCTGTGAGGTCGCCCTTCGGCCCCGGCTGCAGCGACGTGGTGACATGGCCGGCTAAATACCTGAAGGACAATAAAGAATTCGCCGTCCTCGGCGGCTTCGACCCGTCATGCAGGAAGTTCCTCAAGACCGACGAGATGACGTTCGCCGTCCCCTACTCCCTATACGAGAAGATGCTTAACAGGTGGGAGGAGTCGTTTCTCACCACCGAGACGTGGAAGAACCAGAAGAAGAAGATAGAGAGGAGTAAAAAGGCCTGGGGGGAGGAATAAAAAAGCTATTGAACAACTTGTCCTGACTGTGGTACTAATATCTTCAATATTAACAATTTTTTGTGTTATATTTTCCACTTGAATAGACTTGTCACTTTGTGTATACTTTCTTTATTAACTATACGACTCAATTAAAAGCCTTGATGATAAAAGTATAGAAAACAGGAAAGATAAAATGGGATGCTTTCTTGAATTATTGGGTGTTGTATTAATAGTTGTTTCTCCTTTTCTTTTATTTGTTGGTGGTATTGGTATTCTAACATTTATTTTAGGTGTAGCTTCCGTTGTAGGTGGACACTTTTACATTAAGAATGAACAGAAAAAAAAGAAACAAGTTAAGAGGCAATTTCAGGAATTTGAAAAAGCCGCAGAAGAAGAAAGACTTTCAAAAAAGCAATGTCCACAGTGTGGAGAAAGCATACCAAAAGAAGCTAAAATGTGCCGCTTTTGCAATTTCAGATACAGCACTATTTATCAACTTACTGTCTATAAGCCAGAAGATACAAAAAAAGCCCATTTTTTAATAAAAAAACTTTCTGAAATGAAAGGCATTCCATATTCAAGAATAAATTCTGACCTACAGGAGGGAATGACTGTTGAATATCCAGATAAAGAAAAAGCTGTTAAGAACAAAAGCTTGTTTGAACTTCATGGTTGTCGCGTTGAAATTGGAGAAGTATTGAAACCTTAATAAAAATTTCATGAAGGTAGGACTAGATGTGGATTTAGAAAATTTAAATTCGATAGCTAGTGTTACAAACGCTTTTCTTACAGCATTAGCCGCCTTATTTGCCACAATATCTACTTTTTTATGGAATTGGCACAAATTTAAAATACAGAAGAAACAATTGGAATTACATAAGAGACAATTAAATTTACAGGAATCTCAAATCGAATATTTAATAAAGGCAAGGGATAAAGATTTTAAAATGTCTTTTTCAATAAATACAGTAAAAATACAATATCATTCAACATTCCATAACGTATTTATAGAACTTATAAATTGTAACAACACTAAACCACTTGGAGTAAAAAAAATAGATTTATTTTTTAAAGATACTCCAACACCCAGAGAAATAGAACATAAAAAAGTATATATAGACCCTATGGATTTTGAGAAAGTTGAGCTTAGGTTGCATGATAAAGATACCAATCAATTTAAGCACAAAAATGTAATGTTGAGGATTACAGATACTGATGATGTAAGTATAGAAGCGAATTTTGTTTTCAATGAGGGTGTAGTATTCAAATCATAATAATGCAATTTTTCCCCTTTTTAAGGCATAAAGAGAATTTTTGTAAAAAGGTCATTAAAAGGTTTGACACGTAATAAATTACCTGATAGGTTATATTACCTAAATAATAAGGTATTTTTAACATCTTAAACACCATCCTAAAAAAAACCACATCTTAAGTTCAAATACAAAAAAAGTGTTGACCATCTTGAATATATAGAAAATAATTGGAGACACATATGAAAAAGCTTACTATTTTAACACTGTTTTTTTCGCTGCTCGTTTTCGCCGCAACGGCCGGATTCGGCGAAGAGGTGATGAAGACCGCCAACGCCGATCTGAACGGGGACGGGATCCCCGATAAAATCTCCTTTACACTAAATCGCGCAATGGGGGGATTCGCGCTCTTCGTAAACGAAACATCCGTAATCGGAAAATTTAAGGACGCCGATATCAACGGCTTTTTTGTCGTGGACGTTAAAAGGTATGACCCGTACAAAGAGATAGCGGTGATCTCCTACGGGGAGGGCTACGACTACGAATACCTCCTCTTCCGGTACGACGGCTCTACAATAAAGGAGATGGGCGGCTTCTCCGGCCTGCCTTCGTATTCCGGAAACGGGATCGTTATGGTGAATATCTGGATGGGCTTCTGGTCTATGAAGGAGAAATATCTTCTCGACGACTCTTCTGGCAGGCTGAACCACGTTTCCCAGGAACTCTACTACGTGGGTATTGAAGCGACCGTCAAGGAGAGCTTCCCGGTATACAAGACCCGCGGTGAAAAAAACGTCGTGGCCGAAACGCTCCCCACAAGCAAAATCCTGATCATTGCCTGCGACCCGTCGCCTAAATGCGAAGACGGCGGCGATTTCTTCTGCGACTGGTATCTGGTAAAAACAAACACCGGCCTCATCGGATGGGTCAGGCTCAAGACGCTTTCGGATAAGCTGGAATCCCTCCCCTGGGCGGGTTAGGTGGATTGATGCCTTAAACAATCAGGTTCAGGGAAGATGATGATCATCGGTTTTACGAAACCGGCATAACTGGATAACCGCTCACTAAATCGCCCTCTTCATCAAGACTGCCGTCTCCGGGCAGAGCAGGGAAAACTCCGTGCTTCCCCTGATTTCCCCGGGCGCCTCAGCCCTCGCAATTCGCTCGAAGCCTATCTTCTCGAAGAAACCTGGGGCTGTGGTCTTCAGGAGGTAAAGCTCCGATATTCCCCTCCCAACCGCCTCCTCGATAAGGAGATCGCAGAGGCCGGAGCCGTATCCCCTCCCCCTTGACTCCTCGACAACGACAACCGAGCGCAAGAGCCCGCATCCTCCGAAGGCCTCAATCCCGCCAATGCCGATAAACTCTTCGCCAGCATAGCCGAGGTACAGCACCCCCCAGCTTCTCGGGGACATCCTCGATGGGAAGGCCGTTTCCCCCAAGCAACGTCTTTATAGTATTGAGAGCCGACCCGTCGGCGAGCACGAGTCTGAGTCCCTCAATGTATTTCATCATTTCTCCTCCACGATCTCCACCCCGAACCTCTCGAGCCTCGCTATCGTCTCCTCGATGTCCTCAAAGGTCGTCCTCGGATTTATCGTGCACATCCTGAGGAACACCCTTCCCCTCAGTTTCGTTGAGCTTACCATCGCGAACCGGTCGTCTACCATCATGTCGACAATCTTATTGTTCACTTCGTCTACCTCCTCTTCGGACAAATCCTTCTGAACAAACCTGAAGGCCACGATGGCGAGACTCGCGGGCGCCGCCACCTGCCACCTGCCGGACTTTTTAAGAACCTCCTCTGCGTGCTCGGCAAGGGTAAACCCCCAGGAGATCGCCTCCCTGAACGCATCGAGGCCGAAGAGCTTGAGCGACATCCAGAGCTTCAGCGCCTTGAAGTTCCGGCTCATATGAATCCCTAGCTCGTAGAAGTTGACCTCGCCATGAAGCACCTCAGCGTCCTGCATATACTCCGGCCGAATCTGGAAGGTCTCCCTCAAGAGGTTCGCGTCCCTGACAAGGACGCACCCGATCCCGAACGGCTGGAAGAGCCACTTATGCGGATCGATGGAGAGGGAGTCCACTCGCTCAATCCCGCTAAGGATGGAGGCCCCCTTCTCCGTTATTACGGCAGACGCCCCGAATGCCCCGTCCGCGTGGAGCCACAATCCCTCCTCTTTGCAGAGCTCAGAAAGTTCGACCAAGGGATCTACCGCCCCGGTGTTCGTCGTCCCGGCGTTAGCGATTACCAGAAAGGGGAGCTTCCCCTCCTTCCTGTCCTCGGCTATGGCGTCCTTGAGGGCGTCGATTTTTATTTGAAACAGGTCGTCCGTTGCGATCTTTTTTATCCGATCGCGGCCAAACCCCAGAACCATCAACCCCTTCTCCACGGAGGAGTGGGTCTGGTCGGAAAAGTAAATGGCGCCCTTACCTATGTCGTTTCCAAGCTTTACCCGCCTCGCCACGGCGAGGCCCGTCAGGTTCGCCTCGGAGCCGCCGCTGACGAACATGCCCCCCGCCCCAGCGGGAAGCCTCAGGAGCTCGGCAAGCCACCGTATCGCCGCGAGCTCCACCGCCGCCGCCCCGGAGCTCTCGAACCACGTGCAGGTGATTATATTGAACCCGCTTGCCAGGGCGTCCGCCATGGTACCCACGAAGTTTCCCGGTCCCGGAATAAAGCCGAAAAACCTCGGGTGGTTCTCGAACATGTTATTTCCCATGATGTCTTTGACAACCGTATCGAGGACGACCTCGAAGTCTGAGCCCTCTTCGGGAACCGACTCCGAGATGATGTATTCCATGTCCGCCCTCTTGGCCGTACTTGACGCCGGCTTTTCGCCAAGGTCCGCCAATTGATCCACAAGGAGGTCTATCACCCTGTAGCCGATCCTTCGCATATCTTCCCTGGAAAAGGAGAGCGTCCTGTTTATATTTACCTCATCACTCATTTTATTATTTCCTTTATAAAATACCAGAGAATTCTATCACAAAGCTTTAGATTTATAAAGACAAAACTGTTTGAAGGCTTAAAAAGCGGAACCAAGACATAAACGGGTCGAGCGAAAAACCAAAATTTTAACTTTTTAATTTGTCTTTTTAAAGGCTTTACTATATTATTACACTCTGCGGTCAATACTGGTTTTTAACTAAAGGCAATAAAAAGAAAAAAGAAATGGAAAAGATCATTAGGGAAATCGACCTCTTTATATTCGACCTTGACGGAACGCTCGCGGACTCGAAGGACGACCTCAAGGCGACCATCAACCACACCCTGAAGTCATTCGGTATGAAGGCCCTTACCGATGCGGAGACAAGGGAGCTTGTGGGAAACGGGATAACAAATGTATTTAAGAACATGACCGGCAAAAGCGAGGAGGAGAAATACGAGACGATAAGGACCTACATCGAGTACCTCGAGAGTCACCTCCTGGACACTACCGTCCCCTTCCCCGGCGTCATCGAGACGCTCGCCGGCATCGAAAAGAGGAAGGCGGTGGTCACAAACAAGCTCGTCAGGATGGCCGAGAGGGTGGTAACCGCCTTGGGTATGGCCGACCATATAGACCTCATAGTCGGGTCAGACTCGACCCCCAAGATGAAGCCGGACCCCGCCCCCCTTTACCTGACCATCGAGAGCTTCAACGTCGCCCCGGAAAAGACCGTGATGGTCGGCGACACCGTGGACGACGTCCTCTCGGCAAAGGCGGCGGGCGTCATCTCCTGCGGGGTTTCCTACGGCTTCGGCCGGATGGAAGACCTCAAAGACGCGGGGGCCGACATCATCATAGACAGCTTCTCCGATCTCAAGTTTCATTTCAGGTAGTTTTCAGTGCTTGCGCTTGATTAAATCGACCCTAACGACATCAAAGGCCGAACCTCCTTAATCACTCTTTGACAAATATGGCAATATCAACAAATTTACCAAGAGCATCCGGATTTAAAGACACAAGGGCTCGGCCGCTGTTTCCTCTCCTCATAGCAAGCCTCGTCTTTCTGGGATCGAGCTGCGCCACAAACGACCTCAAGGATGTGACGGAGGGGGGCTGCCGGGGCGCTATATCGGAGACGACGCCCGCGGAGACCGCACCGGCTGAAACGGCGCCCACGGAACTCCACATCACTGAAGAGAAAAAGCCGGAGACAGAGTGGGGTGTAGAAAAAGAGGGGAAGGATATTGAAAGGATCGTCGGCTTTCAGGTGCTCCTCTTCTCCTCAAAGACGAAGGAGGGGCTCGTTGAGGAGATGTCAAAGATAAGGGAGGCGGGCGCCGACACGGTAATCGTCAGGGTCTTCCACAACAGGGGAGACCGCTTTTACCCCTTTGTCGAGCCGGGGGCCGACTCCGGCGTCTACTTCAGGACTAGGCACGCACCCGTGGTGGCCGATGCCCTGACGCCGATGATCACAGCAGCCAGAGCAAACGGGCTTTCGATCTACGCATGGATGACCACGAAATACGCGGTCTACGGGAGGAGCGAGAACAACCTCTACTCCTACGATTTTGAAAGCAAAAAGATAGTCCCCTCCTTAGGCGTGGACATCTTCGACGACCGCGAGGTCACAAGGCTCGTGAATATATACGAAGACCTTGCCCGATACGACATCGACGGGATTCTCTTTCAGGACGACCTTATACTCAGGCACGCCGAGGGGATGGGAGACGGCGCATCGAGGCTCTACGGGAATAAGATCAGGCCCGAGTCGTTATACGTATCGCCGTACCTCAACTCCGCCGGCACGAAATATTACGTCAGGGAGTACACAGACGAGTTCTGGAGATGGTCTTCCTTCAAGTCGAGGCGCCTTGCCCTCGTGGCGAAGAGGATAATGGCGGGGGCGAGGGGGATCAATCCCCGACTCAGGTTCGCCGTAAACCTCTCCTACGAATCCGCAATACGGCCGGACCTCGCCCTGGCGTGGTTCTCCCAGGACATCGGCGAGTTCAAGACTGACAAAAACGGCGAGGGTGTCGACTACTTCTTTATCATGGCGTACCACCGCCAGATGATGAGGGAAAAATCGTATAACGATCTCAAGCAGGTGGCGCCGCTGATAAACAACGTCTGCAACAACGCAGTCTTTATTGTGGGAAGGCCGGAGAGGCTCGTTATCAAGCTCCAGGTCACCGACTGGAAGACAGACGCCCCCATCGCGGAAGGGGAGCTTCTAAAGGTCGCCTCATACCTATGCCGAATTGACGAGATAAGCATCGCCTTCGTCCCATTCAGGATCGACGCGCCGCTGAAGGACGTAAAAAATGTGGTTCGGATGTCGGACAGATGAGGTATAATAGATTACTGAAACCCCCATGTCTGTATCGGCTGAATAGACAAAAATGAGAACGGATATATCAAATATAGAAGCAAATATAGAAGCAAATACAAAAGCAAACACAAAATGAAATACAAGAGCAAACCCAATAGAGGCAAGGCTAAGATGAAAAAGGGCATATTTACGAGTTTAACGGCCCTGACGCTGATCTTGATTGCTATCCTGTCGGTCAAGGCCCTGAGCAACACGGTCACGATCGTTTTCTCCTGCGACACCTACGGGGATGTCCTCCCCTGCGTCTGAGAAAACAAGCGGCTGGGCGGGTACGCCCGGCGGGCAACGCTGATAAACGGCGTAAAGAGCGGCTATCCGAACGTCATCGTGGTCGATGCGGGTAACTCCCTCTTTGAACGGATAAGGGTCTCGTCCTTGACCGAAGATCTGGACCTGACCTCGGCGAAGTACTCCGCCTTAGGGATGAGCGAGATAGGATACGACATCGTAAACGTGGGGCAAAACGACCTCGCCGGCGGCCTCGACTACCTGAAGGAGCTTACCGAATCGGCAAGCTTCACACCAATCAGCGCAAACCTCCTCTCCGTTGGGACGATGGAGCCGGTCTTCAAGGCAACGGTTGTAAAGGAGGTGGAGGGAAAACGGATCGGCTTTTTCGGCGTCATGGGAGGGACCGCCTCCGGAGCCCACGATGTTGATACCTTTATCATCACCGACCCTGAGAGGGCGGCCAAAAAGGCGGTTGAGGAGCTTCGCGGAAGCTGCGACCTCGTCGTGGCGCTGTTGGCGATGGAGAGGGTCGAAGCAAACCTCCTGGCCAAGAACGTCCCCGGAATCGACCTCGTAATCACCCTAAGCCGTCCCAACCCGATTCCGAGGCCGATCGAGGTGGGAAACACGACAATGGTTGCAGGAGACAAGCAAGGGAAAAGGATAGGGAGGGTGACGGTAACCTTCGGCGGATCGGGAAAGAAGACGTACACAGGCGAGATCCTCCCCGCGGGGCTGCTGGTCAAGAGGGATCCGAAGGTAAGCAAGGTAGAAAACGAGTACTACCACTGGCTCAAGGAGCACCATCCAGCCGCCGTCGGGGAATAATCCCCGCCCCGAAAGAACGAAGGCTTGAAGGGGATATTTATTGAACCAACTGAACAAGGGGTTCCTAAGAAACCAAGAGATTTGGATATTGAGAGTGATCGGTGCATTTCGGTGCGATTTTAATTGAACGGGGATTATTTTTAGGGCACGCAGCTTGAGCCCTCCAACTGCGATTTAACATTTTCTTAGTACATGTACAAGTTCTCCCTCATCCGATTAATACGCAACCGGAAGGCTAAACTGCCCTTGACAAAATCGGAGATTTGGGCTAAAGTGAATTTGTTCATGTTTATCTCCGATAAAAGTCCAATAATGGAATGTCTCGTTTTTGGATAAGCAATAGACGGAATAGGTAAAATTCTAAAACGGCGAGAAAAAACTTCAGAGAGGATTGAAAAACCTGATAAGACAGAAGGGGCGGTTCGGGCGAATGTTTCCGGCGCAATTCTTGCGGGGGGGAAGAGCAAACGGATGGGTGTGAATAAGGCCCTCCTCGTTCTTGACGGCGCCACGATAATCGAAAGGGTAATAAAGACTATTGAACAAATCCTCTCCGAAATCATCGTGGTTACCAACGATCTGGAGAGCTTCGCCCATCTCAAATCGGGCAATATCCCGATAAAAATGGTCAAGGATATTCACACAGGCGTGGGCGCTTTAGGCGGGCTTCATTCTGGTATTCATCACGCTGCCGAGGATCTGGTCTTCGTTTGCGCCTGCGATATGCCCTTTATAAACCCCAAGCTGGTCAAATTCATCATCGATGCCGCAAAAGGATGTGATGCGGCCGTTCCGGTTATCGGTAATAATTACGAGCCCCTCATGGCCGCCTATTCAAAGGGCTGCATCGAGGGCATAGAGAAACAGATAGGGCTGGGGGAAAAACAGATAAAATCCTTTTTCGGGGATGTGAGACTGAGGGAGATAGCGGAAGCCGATTTGAGGAAAATCGACAGGGACCTCCTCTCCCTTTTCAACATCAACAACCCCGAAGACCTGTCGGCGGCAAGACGGATTCTTGCGGAGAGAGCACCATGGGAAAAAACACCCCCATAATCAGCGTGGTTGGATACTCCAACAGCGGAAAGACCACCTATCTCGAAAGGCTGATCCCGGAGCTTTCGGCGAGGGGATACAAGGTATGTGCCGTAAAGCACGATGTTCACAACTTCGATATCGACATCCCCGGAAAGGACAGCTACAGGCTCAAGGCGGCTGGCGCCCACACGACCCTGATCTCGTCGCCCGAAAAGATCGCCATAATATCGGACGTAGAAAGGGAGATGAAGCTCACCGAGATCCGCGATCGACTGACCACCGAGATTGACATTATAGTAACGGAGGGATACAAGTCGGACATCCACCCGAAGATAGAGGTGTTCCGAAAGGGAATGAGAGATGATCTCCTCTGCAAGGGAGACGACACGCTCTTTGCCGTTGCTGCGGACACGGAAATCGATGCGGCCGTTCCGGTTATGCCCCTCGACGACGCCGGTGAGATGGCCGACCTGATAGTGGAGCGTTTTCTCAAAAATCCTTGATGACGGAACGGCTCCCGCTCGAGTTGAATGTGGAAAGGCGAACTCGAAAGAGGGGCGAGTCCCGCTCGGCACGGCCCAATCAAAATAGTTATATCGCTTAACCGTTGTAGTAGATAATAATCGAAAGGAGAGGAAAAAGATGATTATTGACACCCATTCCCAGCTGTGGACGAAAGAGGCCATTGAGAGCTTTCCGAAGGCAATGGCGGAGGGCTACAAGCAGATGTTCAAGGACATCGGGATGCCGAGCATCGAACAAACCTTGAAGGACATGGACGACGCAAAGGTGGACAAGGCCGTCATAGTGGCCATAGACGCCGAGACGACCCACAAATACAAGGTGTCCAACGAGCTTGTGGCAAAGACCGTATCCCAGTATCCGGACAGGCTCATCGGATTCGCCTCCGCCGACCCGAACAAGGGGAAAAAGGCGGTGAAGGATTTTGAAATGGGGATAAAAGAGCTGAAGCTCAAGGGGTTGAAGCTTTTGCCCCACCTAAACGAGCTCGACATCAACGACAAAAAGGTCTACCCCCTCTACGAGGCCGCCCAGGAGATGAACGTTCCGGTCCTCTTCCACACAGGGACGCAGTTTCACGCGGGGACGAAGATCAAGTACTGCCGTCCCCTCTTCGTGGACGAGGTTGCCGTCGATTTTCCGCGCCTCAAGCTTGTTATCGCCCACTTCGGCTACCCCTGGTGGGAAGAGGCCCTGGCGGTGGTCAGGAGAAACCCGTTCGTCTACTTCAACATAGCGGGCTGGGGACCGAAACACATCCCGAAGGGAGTTTTCCAGGCGGCGGATTCCTACCTGAGGGGAAAGGTCCTCTTCGGAAGCGACTACCCCCTCCTGACCCGCGCGAGGATATTAAAAGAGGTGGGGGAGCTTGGACTCAAGGACGAGACCTTTAAAGCCATGACGGAGACAAACCCGAAGACGCTCCTCGGCCTCGCATGAGGAAGCCGATTCAGGGGATGCCCCCGACATTTCCGCTGTGTGTCAGGATTGAGCCGACGTCGGATGAAAAGGGACGGGAAGCCAACTGAATGCTGCTTCAGTCGACCGGCCCGCCGGGAGCCGCGCCGACCGGGCCGTCACGCGAGAGTCTGTATCAAGACTGAGCCGGAGTAAGATGAAAATGGATGGGGAACACCCAAGATACGTTTTCTCTAACAACCTGTTGAATCCATGCCGATAAATCGAGGCCGTATCGGATAAAAGCGATTTGCGGGGCGCCCGAAAATCTATTCACTCGATGAAGCTGTCATGCGAAGCTGTGCGCCTAGACGGTGCCGGCAGAAGAAGACGGAAGAAAGGGCGCCCGAATCCACTTTTCACCGACCGGGCCGTAATTACAAGTTGAACATCCTAATAGCGTCGGCGGCAGAAAAAACGGACTGGAGGGAACAATTAACTATATTCGGGGATCTTCAGCTTCTCTATCTGATAGAGGAGGACATGTCTGGGGATATTCAGAAATCGGGCAGCCCTGGACTTGTTGCCATTGGCTTGTTTTAGGGCATTGACCAACATATCTCTCGCCACCTCGTCCAGGACATCCTGATATTGGATGCCGTTGTTGGGGTATGTATCCGGAAGACGGGGGTGAATCTTGTCTCGACTGAAGGTTGACAGGGCCAGATGCCTTGGGTAGATCTTATCCCCGTCCGAGACGATGACGGCCCGTTCGATGACGTTTTTCAGCTCCCTGATATTCCCAGGCCAGGGATATTCCATTAACCTCTCCAAGGCAGATTCCGAAAAACCCTTGATATTCTTCTTGAGGCTCTTCGAGTATTGATCGAGCAGCGCCGTGGCGAAGACCTCAATCTCCTCCTTCCTCTCCCTCAACGGGGGGAGCTTGATATGGAGTACCTTCAACCTGAAGTAGAGATCGTCCCTGAACTCCCCCCGCTTCATGGCCTCGTTGAGGTTTTTGTTCGTAGCGGCGATTACCCTTACGTCCATCGAGATGTCGGTCACGCCCCCCACCTTCTTGAAGGTCATTGTATCGAGAAACCGCAGCAATTTCGCCTGCAACATAGGTGACATTTCGCCTATTTCGTCCAGGAAGATGGTCCCGCCCCTTGAGAGCTCGATCTGCCCCTTCTTGGACGTCTTTGCGTCGGTAAATGCGCCCGGCTCGTACCCGAACAGCTCCGACTCCATGAGGTTTTCGGGGATGGCGGCGCAGTTGATCTCCACAAAGGGGGCGTCCCTCCTCTCGGATCGATAATGGATGAAGCGGGCGAGGTATTCCTTGCCGGTCCCGGAGTCCCCCTCGATCAAGACCGTGGAGCGGTCCGATTCGGCGGCGGAGAGCGCAAGACTGTTTATCTCCTTCATCATCCCCGAATTGCCGGCGATAAAATCGAATTTGTACTTTTTCCTGTCCACCTCCCTGATGCTCTCTAACTTCCTCAGCAGCTTCAGGTGTTTCAGGTTCTTCTCTACTGATATTAGGAGCTCGTCGTTCGATATAGGCTTTGTGAGGTAATCCGACGCCCCAAGCTTCATCGCCGAGATCGCGGATTCAATGCTCCCATAGCCGGTGAGGACAACCACCTGAATGTCATCTAATCCCTCGTTTATCTCCCTTAAAATTTCAAGCCCCGAAGTGTCCGGCAACTGAAGGTCAAGGATCATAAGGTCGGGCCTCAAATCCCTCAGCTTTTCCATCCCCTCCTGACCATTTAACGCCGAGAAGGCCTTGTATCCGGCATCGGACAAGATTCTCCGAAGCATAATGTTCAGGTCTTCGTTATCGTCAATTATGAGTATCTTTGTGTCCATGAAATTTAGTAAAAAGTGAAAGATATTCCCATTATAATGTAAATTTTTTCATTTTACAAGGGTTTTATCAAGAATAGTTATCCATAATTCATCCGCTTCTGGTAGCGCGTAGTGCCCTGAATCTCGACTTTGACAACAGTAATCCAAGCGATTTTTCACATTTCTTGAAGTTTTAAAAAATTTTCTCAGCCTTCGCCCGGGTCAAAGCGGGGCATATTAGACTATAAATGCCGTTTGATTTGGTTAATCTGAAGGGAATTTTCGGCGGATTGGTTCTATTCCAAAGCTGCAATCGTAAAGAAGAATATTGCCCCCCTCCCCGCAGGGGGGGAGGGGGACTGATCAATAAACATCAGCGGGGTTGGACTATATCCATCTCAGCACACCGGCAAATATCACTATCATCAGCGCATCGATGCAAAACAGCGTGCCGATAAAAATCTTCTGGGTCTTAGGCTTCCAGTCGTAGCAGAGAAACGCCCCGTAGAAAAACGGGATGTAGACGGTGATGAAGACTGGTAGAGCCCCCCACCAGGGGTATACCCAGTGGAACGCCGGCGTCCAGGCCAGAAATATCTCGATTATCGAGATGAGGGCGGCGTTGACCACCGCAAAGAAGAGCCTGTTCGGTATGCCCAGAATCTTCACCTTTGGGTCTTCCGGCAGTATTTTTGAAAAGACGAGACCGGTGACCGAAAATGCGAGGCTTATCTCGATGCACACGCCGATCAGGAGCAGAAACGACGTCCCCGTCGGGACGAGCCATAGGGCGTGCCCGGAGAAGTGCTGGATCAGCGAGTTCATTATCTCGAAGAACCAGTGGATCATGTAAAACGAGAGGCCCGCCGCGACACCCTTCCAGTTCTTCTTTGAGATCTCGTTGAAATATATGTAGAAGACAAACACCAGGATAGGCGCTATGTACCACTGGAACGGCTCGGGCTTTCTCAAAAGAGTATCCCAGGTCTGCTGGGTCAGCTCCGGTCGGTTCAGCACCGCAATCAGATCGGGAATATTGAACATCTTTCTTCCTCCTTTATAAGTTAAGGTTTAAATACTAATCGCTATCTCCTCAATCCCGCATAATCCCGCATAACTCGAACTGCCGCATCTTGTCTCCCGTCGAGTTGCCGGAAGCGGCCGTCGATCTCCTTCATGTCTATCTCCGCAAAATTTACTCCGTTATCCCATATCCCCTTTCTTTATGAGCCGCCCTCTTTGGCTATCACCTTCTTTATCTCCTCGAACTTCTTCTCCGTAAGGCCGTACCTGCTGAACGGGATGAAGCTTAAAAATATCATGGCGGCGGGAAATACGCAGAACACAAGCCTGACGCCAAGGGCGACGCTGTCCGGCTGATTGTATTCGAGGCTCTTGTCGTAATGAAAAGCCGCCAGCACCAGGCCCACTATCGGGGGCCCCACGGAATAGGCTATCTTCTGCCCCGAAGACCACATGCCGGAGAAGACCCCCTCCCTCCTCATCCCGGAGCGCATCTGGTCGTACTCTATCGTGTCGGGGAGCATCGAGAAGGGGAAGAGCTGAAAGCTGGAAAAGCCGATGCCTAAGATAAATATCTGAATATAGAAAAAAACGATGAGATCTGGTTTTGAAAAGAAGAGGGAGAGCTGCATGACCGTGAAGATGGCAAGCCCGATATAATAGGACCTTATCTTCCCGAACCTTTTTCCCACCGCATTCCAGACCGGTATAAAGAGGATTCCGGTCACGAGGAATATCGGGAATGCGATCCCCATCGACTCCTCCGTCTGCCCCATGACGTACTTTATAAAAAAGACGAACCCGGCCATCATGACCCCCACCGCCAGGGCTTGAAAGAAATAGCTCGACATCAGCATAAAAAACTGAAAGTTCTTAAAGGCGATCCTTATCTGCTCAAAGATGGGAGGTGTATCCTCCTTCGGCGGGAGCGCCGGGGCCCTCTTTGTGGAGTAGAAACATATGAGACACGAAATTATAATGAGGACGCTGAAAACTTCCGCCATGAAGACAAATCCCGTCTCCCCCCCGCCGCCGAGCTTGACCAGCGGCATTGCGGCCCCGCCGGCGATCAACGCCCCCACCGACGCCGAGGACATCCGAAAGGCGGTTATCGACATCCTCTCGTTGTAGTTGTCCGACATCTCGGCCACCATGCTTGAATAGGGGACGTTGATTACGGTAAAGGCGGTGCACCCCAGGGCGAACAACAGCGCCACGTGGATTGTGTTTGCCATCTCAGATGCATAGTGGGGGGCGATGAAGAGTATTAAAAAAGTGAGGCCGAACGGCACCGAGCCGTAAAGGAGGTAGGGCCTCCTCCTGCCGTGTTTCGACCTCGTGGCGTCGGAGATCGTCCCCATTATCGGATCGGACACGACGTCCCACAGCTTCGGGAAGAGGAGCGCCGTCCCCGCGAGGGCCGGGTCTATCCCCATCACCTCGACCATGAAGTAAAGGAGAAACATCCCCGTGGTGACGATAAAGAGGTTGCTCCCGATATCGCCCAGGCCGTAGCCCAGCTTAATCTTTAAGGGGAGCGCCCCCCTAATCACCCCGCCGTTATTGCTATTCGAATCGGATTTCATAGATCCCCCCTGAAAACATTTTTGTTTAAAAGAGTCCCCTCCTCGGCAGTAATCGACTATGGTATCCCGCTCCTTGCCGAAAATCTAAGAGGCATACGAAGCTTTATATCAAAAAGTCAGCTTTAGTCAACTACTATTTCCCCTCCCCCCCCCTTTTTGCCCCCCCCTTTTTACTAACTATTTTTGCCCCCTTTTTTTAATATCCGCCACCATCCGCTCGTGCATCTCGGCGTCTATCGGAAACCGTGATATCAAGGTTATCCCAACAATGCACAAAACCATTGGGATAAGTGTGAGAAGCGTCTTTATCCCGAGGAGCGCTCCCGGCGTCTGCGGCTGGTTCGCTATATACCCGGAGAATCTCAAGACGACCCCTATAACCAGGCCGCTTATGGCGCCGGAGAGCTTGAAGGCGAACTGGAAAAAGCCGTAGTGTATCCCCTCCCTCCTGATCCCTGTCTTCCACTCGGAGTACTCCACCGTATCGGGGATTATCGACCAGGGGGACAGAAAGGCCGTGGATATACCGAAGCCGACCAGAACAAGGAGGAGCATCGTCAGCCCGATGCTTATATCCCCGAAGAGGAATATGGGAATCGACATGGACGCCATGATACCGGTCCCCATATTGTAGGCGAACTTCTTACCCTTCCTGTGGGAGATGTAAATATAGACGGGGAGCATCAAGACGCCGACCCCCAAGATTATCATGAAGGCAACGGGGACCATCAGCTCGTTTCCGAGGTTGTACTTGAAGAAGTAGACCATTACCCCCGACATTATGTTTATGGAGGTCTGGTGCATGAGGACGCCGCAGGTCAATATCAGGAATGGCCTGTTTTTCAGTATGAGCCTGACGTTATCTTTAAAGGTGAGATTATCGCCCAAATTCGTTTCCGCGTTGGGGCGCTCCCTCACCGAGAAGAAGCTTACCAGGACGATCGAGGCCAGGACGACTCCGTAGAGGATTCCGACCGATCTAAAGCCGAGGACGTTTACCAATATCTCCGCTTTTTCGGAGGCGACATCGGCAAATCCGTAAAACCTCTCGAATAAAGCCCCCCCGAATCTCTTGACCAGGGGGATCGTTGCCCCGGCCCCCACCAGCGTCCCGACAACGGCAAAGGCCATCCTGTAGGCGGAGATGACCGTCCGCTCCCTGGAGTCGGAGGTCATGTTTGCGGTGAGCGCCCCGTAGGGGACGACCATCATCGTCATGGCCGTGCAGAAGAGGAAGAACATGGCGAGCCCGTAGGCTATTTGAAGCCCCTCAGAGGCGATGTTCGGTGTAGCAAATAGGAGGGCTATCGACACTCCGGCGGGAACGGCCCCGAAGAGGATGTAGGGCCTCTTGCTCCCCCAACGGCTCCTTGTGTGATCCGAGATGTAGCCCATCGCTGGGGAGACGAGGGAATCCCAAATCTTGGATGAAAACATTATCATGCCGGCTGCGGCGGCGGCTACCCCGAAGACGTCGGTGAAGTAGTACATCATATAGAACGCCGGCAGGTTGAACGCCATGCTCATGGCGAAATCCCCGGCGCCGTAGCCGAGCTTTACACCCACCGGCACAACGTCTCTCTTTGCCCCTTGCTCCATTCCGTTATCTCCTTGAAAAACAGGTCAGCACAATGATTGTCTCAATCAAGACAGCTCCGCATCCAAAAGAACCGCTACCTTTTCGCCTCAATCTCCTCTAATATCTTCCTGTGGACCCCGGCACTGATCGGAAACCTCGAGATGATGACAATCCCGAGGAGGATAAAACCGATGGGGACCAGCGTAAGCAGAGCCTTTATCCCCAAAAGAGCCTCCGGCGTCTGAGCTACGTTGGGCACAAATTCAACGAATTTCAGCGTCTGGCCCGCTATGAATGCGGCAATTGCCACCGGCAGCTTCTGCCCGAACAGGAACGCCCCGTATATGACCCCCTCCCTCCTGATGCCGGTCTTCCACTCGGAGTACTCGATGGTATCGGGAACCATAGACCAGGCGGAGAGCCAATTCGTGGCCATGCCGGCACCGGCCATGACAAAAAAGACAATGGTGAGAACAATGCTTTTGTCCCCAAAGAAGAAGATCAACACCAGTACCCCTGATAAACTGCCCATCCCCACATTATACGTAAATTTCTTGCTGGTCTTCTTCGAGAGCCAGACGAAAAAGGGCATGAACAAGATCGCCGTGACGAAGAGGCACAAGAAAGCAATGGGGACCATATCCTCCCTGTCGAGGTTGTATTTGAAGAAGTAGTTGACCACCGCCGCCATGATGAGGACCGCCGTGAGATTCAGGATAGTCCCCGATATCAGGATCAAAAAGGGATTATTCGTGAAGATGACCTTGAGGTTGTCTATGACCGACTCCTTTTCGGCCTCCACCTTTTTCGCGGCCCCTCCCCGCTCCTTGACAGAAAAGAACGTGGCGAGGACGACAACGACGATCAATACCATGTAGACAAGTCCCATCATGCGAAAGCCGAAGATCGAGTCAACGACTTCCTGCCCGTCTTTCACGACCCCCGTAGAGCCGAAGAGACCCACCAATATCTTGGTTGCGGCCGCCGCAAAGAGCGCCCCGATTATGGCGAACACCATCCGGTAGCCGGTCAAAACCGACCGCTCGTGGGAGTCCTGCGTGAGGTCGGCGGTCAGGGCGCCGTATGGGACGTTGACGATTGTAATGGCGGTGCAGAAGAGTATAAAAACAGCCGTAATGTAGATGACCTTGTACTTTTCGATCTTTGCCGGATCATCGATACCGAGAAGCTGTGCAAAATCAGGGGAGTAGAAAATCAAGAAAAACATGACGCCGAGGGGGATGGCCCCGAAAAGGAGGTAAGGTCTCTTGCTCCCCCAGCGGGACTTCGTGTGGTCGGTGATATACCCCATCATCGGGTCGCTCACCGCATCCCAAACCTTTGATACCATTATTACTATTCCCGCAACGCCGGCGGCTACGCCGTAGACATCCGTCAAATAGAAAAGGAAAAAAAGGGCCGCCGTCTGATATGCGAGGTTGAAGGAATAATCCCCGATTCCATAGCCGAGTTTTGCCCCGAGGGAGAGTCTCTCTTTCATCTTTTAACTCCTTAAATATTAATCCATATTGAAAGCCGAAGATTTGATCCAAACGCTTTCTTTAATATCACCAAAAACACTATTTTCAGCCACCCAATACAATTTGCCTAATCCTTCCCGCGCCGGGCGAAGCCGTAGAAGGCGGTCTCGAGGGCGGTCTTTATCAGCTCCTCGATGTCAAGCTCAATCACCCGGACGTTGTCCCTCTCGGAGAGGATTATCAGGCCGTCCAGCATCCCCCAGAGTACGTTGGTCACCTCCCAGGTGTCCACCGGGTAAAAATCGCCCGAATCAACCCCCTCCTTTATCACCCCCTCGATCTCCCTCAAAAGGATGAGCGTCTTGTCGTCGATCCGCCTCCCGATCTCGCTCTCCCGCTCCCTAAGCTCGTCCTGCCCCCCGAGGGATATGACGGCGATTAGATCGAAGTACTCCCTGCACTCCCTGTAAAAACGGAAGTAGGCTTTTACCGCGGCCGTCACCTTCGAGATCGGCGACATGGAGGGATTAGCGACGGCCTTTTTTATCATACCCGTCAATATATCGATTCCCTCATCCTGAAATACCTTGTAGACCTCGCTCTTGCTCTTGAAGTAAATGTAGAACGTGCCCGTGCTCACCCCGGCCCTCTCGGTTATCATATCCACGGTCGTATTGCCGTATCCGCGCTCGACGAATAGCGATTTTGCGGAATCGATGAGGAGCCGCCTCTTCCGCTCCTTGTCCATCTTGTTTCTCGCCCTTAAAGGTATTCTGTTCATCCCCCTTCCCCCAATCATCCCCCCGGCCGAATGTTAAATGAACGGGGTTCACCAATTATACGGGCGGCATGCCCTTTGTCAAGGACTATTTTTCAAGAGATATTTCTCATAGAAAATAATGAGAGGAGACGAAAAAAAAACGGGCGCTTTCGCCCGTTTCTCTATATTACTTCCATGTTTTTGGATGATCCGTCTGAATGGGTCGGCTCAATTCGATGTTTCTTGGAAGGTCTGTCTGGATGGATTGTCCCACTTCTTTGTCTTATGGAAGGTCTATTTGAATGGTTTGGCCCACTTATATCTTTTTTTTGGGGATTTATCTTAACGTATCCCCCCCGTTGAATTATCCAACCCTACTGGCAACAGCCAGGTTCCGGATACAGCCGTCGGCCCCCACCTTTTGGATCAAGCCCGATCCCCCATGCATATCGGCCGTTATCCCTTCGTCTTTTCTATTACCTCCCTTGTGAGGTCGAGGTGGGCCTTCGCCCCGGGGCACACGACATCGAAGAGCACGACCGGCTTGCCCAGCTTCGGCACCTCGGAGAGGCGGACGTTTCTCGGGATCTTCGTATTGAATACTTTTCCCTTGAGGTCATCCTGAAGGCTCTTGACAACCTCGACGGACGCCGCCGTTCTCGAATCGACCATGGTCAGCAGGAACCCGAGAAGCTTCAGGTTCGGATTGTATTTTCGTCCCACCACCCTCGCCGCCCTGATGAGCCTCCCGATGGTCTTCAGGGCGAAGTATTCGCTCTGAACCGGAACCAAAAGGTAGTCCGCCGCGGCCATTCCCGCCACCGTTACGGCGCCGAGAGACGGGGGGCAATCCACCAAGACATATTCGTAGTCGTCTTTGATCTTGTCTATGATCCTCTTTATCGACAGGATATCCTGGGTTATCGTGGTCAGGTATCTTGTCTCTTCCTCGTTTGACCATATATTGGCCGGGATAAAATTGAGAAATTCTATCTCGGTGCCGTGTATTATCTTGGCGGGCTCCGTCGAGTTGACTACGGCGTCATAGACCCCGCCCCTCAGGTTTTCCTTGTTTCGCCCGAAGCTCAACCAGAGCCCACACTGGGGATCGATCCCGACAACGAGGGTCTTCCTCTCGAAAACTCCCAACGACGCCCCCAGGTTTACCGCGGTCGTCGTCTTGCCGACCCCCCCCTTCTGGCTCGCTATTGTTATTACTTTACTCATGGCCTTGCCGACAGCATTACTGATAGATAGCACCCCAAAGCATTAAGGATCAATTTGAATCATTGTTTATAACGTTCTCGATCATTCCCGGTATCTGGTACAGGGACATTACACTGTCCACCACTCCCGCGTTTATCGCGAATTTAGGCATTCCGAAGACCAAAGACGACCTCTCGTCTTGGGCGATGGTCCTGCCCCCCATTATCTTTATCGCCTTAAGCCCCTTGTATCCGTCCCTCCCCATCCCTGTAAGTATAACTCCGAGGGTCTTCTTGCCGAAGGTCGCCGCGGCGGAGTAGAACAGGGTGTCTATCGAGGGAGTCGGTGAGTTGTCTTCAACCTCCTTCGCCTCCAGCTCGATCTGGGGTGCCATAAAAACCCTGGATATCCTTACATCGTGCTCCCCCGGGATTACGAGAACCCTCCCCTCCTCGATTATATCGCCGTTTCTCGCCTCGTCAACGCTGAGCGACGTTATCCTGTTCAGCCTGTCGGCGAAAAAGCGCGTAAAAAACCGAGGCATGTGCTGTGCCACTACTATCCCCGCCGGTAACTTCCTCTTCATCTTGGACAGGATATACTCGATAGCCTTGGGCCCCCCCGTGGAGGCCCCGATTACCACGACCTTGTTTTCAGAGAGCCTGTTAAGCTCTTCCTTCGTATATCCTTCGATCGATTTGCTCTTGACATTCTTGTCGACATCCAGATCTGCTCTTGCGGCACTTATTTCATTGGAAAGGGTAAGGTTGGAATCAAAATTTACCTTTGCCGCAGTTCGGATCTTTGACGACAGCTCATCCTTCAAGAACTGGAAGTTCAGAAGCATCGATCCCTTCTGGGGTTTTGTAATAAAGTCAACCGCGCCGGCATCAAGGGAGCGAAGCGTGATGTTTGCTCCCTCCTTTGTCAATCCGCTGAGCATGATAACCGGCGCCCTATGCTCCTTTACAAGAATCCTGAGGGCTGAAAGACCGTCCATCTTCGGCATAATCACGTCCATCGTAACGACGTCGGGTCTATATTCTTTGTATTTGGCAATAGCCTCCTGACCATCGCTCGCAACGGCCACAACCTCTATGTCGTCCACCTCCTGCATTGCCTGGATTACGGCGCGTCTGATCACCGCGGAATCGTCTACGACCAAAACTCTGATCTTGTCTGCCATGGCTCAAATAGATCACATAAAAACTACATTAAGCCGGGGAAGTCGTATCATTGCCCCTCCGGCTGCTGTTTCTCCTCTTCAGGCGCTCCTGCATCTGCCTTCTCCTGATACTCTTCTCCTTATCTATGGCGAGGTTTACAAGCTCTATCACGTCAAGGATAAGCGAGATCTTGCCGTCCCCCATAATCGAAGCTCCTGAGACACCCTTGGTGTCTGAGAGGTACTCTTCGAGAGACTTGATAACGATATTTTCCTCTCCCACAAGCCTGTCGACGATAAGTCCCACCTCTCGACCCTCCGCCGAAAGGACCACTACAAAGACCTGCTTTTCTCCAACAAAACCCTCGCCTTCAAGGTCGTAGTTCATCTTGAAAACATCCTTCAGACTCAAGAGGGGAAGTACCTTGTCCCTTATCCTCAACACCTGATGGCCCTCTATGGTGTCTATCTCGCCCAGATTTACCCTTACGGTCTCCGTTACCGCCGACAGGGGGATTGAATAATTTTTCCCCGATATGTCCACTATAAGGGCCTGAATAATGGCAAGGGTCAACGGCAGCTTTATTAGAAACTTGGTGCCGACATTCATTTCGGTTACAACGTCCACCGTACCGTTCAACTTGTCTATGTTCTTCTTGACTATATCGAGCCCCACACCTCGTCCAGAGACGTTGCTTATCCTCTTCGCCATGGATATTCCGGGCTTAAACAGGTAGTTCAGGGCTTCCCGCTCCGAGACCCTGATCCTCTCCGCCTCCGTTATCTCCCCGTTTACGACCATACGGTCCTTGATTGCCTCCTGGTCGATGCCGCTTCCGTCATCGGTCACCTCGATGATCACCTGGTTTCCCTGGTGATAGGCGGAAATTGCGAGGGTCCCCATCTCTGGCTTCCCATTCTTCCTCCTCTCGGCAACGGACTCTATTCCGTGGTCGATGGCGTTTCTGATTATATGAATAAGGGGGTCTCCTATCTCTTCTATCACCGATTTATCGAGCTCCGTCTCCCTGCCGGTTATGGCCAGCTTGACCCTCTTGTCCATCTTGTCGGCAAGGTCCCTGACAAGCCTCGGGAACCTGCTGAAGAGCTGGTTTATCCCGACCATCCTGACGCGCATAACGCCCTCTTGAAGCTCATTTGCCACCCTTCCCAGCTCCATGGTCGAGGATTCCATGTTCAATGAAAGCTGTCTTAATAGGGCTATCTCCGATTTGTCCAGCTTTTTCAATTCCAGAATATCTCTGTATGCCTCTTTGAAGGTCAAAAGAAGCTGAGAGAAGCTCGCCCTGTTTACCACCAATTCCCCGACGAGGTTCATTATATTATCGACCCGATCGGTCTCCACCCTGAGGGTCTGCTTGGAATATGCGAAGTCAGTTCCGGGGGGTTCGCCTTCGTCCCCGGGAGGCATCATGCCGCCGGTTCCATCAGGCGGTGTCGCACCGCCCGGCGGGCCGGTCGGCTGAGCTCCCGACGGGCCGGTCGGCTGAGCTCCCGGCTGGCCGGTCGGCACGGCTCTTCTGTCGAGAGGCGCTGCCGCCGGCTCCCTCCTTACAACCGGCTCCGGTTTGGGAGGGAGCTTCTCGATGACATCTTTCCTCTTGACCTCCACATCCTCCAATCGAGCGGCCGGCTCCTTTTTCAGGTACAACGTCTTTATCTCCATCTTCTCCGTGGAAATCTCTTTTATGATATCGCTCACTTCCTCCACTTCTTCCTTGAGTTTATTAAAGCTTACCACAAGATCGCCGTAAAGCTGGGACCCACTCTTATCCTCGATGACGTTCTTGTCTATGAGGCCCAGCTGATTGTCAAGGTTGTCGATAATGTTATCGTATCCCATGAATTTTGCGGAAGACTTGAGACTTTCCAATGCCTTTTGATAAATCTCGACGGTCTCCTCGATGTTCTTGCCCTCCCTGAAATTCGTAAGACACGTCGATAAAGTGTCTATGTATTGGTCGGCGGCTGAGAGGAATATCTGGACAAGCTCCTTATCCTCCTCCGATAACTCCTCGTAATCCACATCTCCCGCCTCTTCGCCTCCGGATATAATCTTTGATTTTCTTAAGCCCTCCCTCAACTCCAAGAGCCCCTTGACGAGGAGGCTCACGTCATCGACTGTAAATTCATCTCTGTTATCGAGATACTTTGTGGTAAGCCTGTTGACCTCGTCGAGCCGTTTAGAGATGTTTTCATATTCCATATACTTGGCTGACCTCTTAAGCTTCCACGTAACATCGATTATCTCCCTCAATGTATTCTCATCCGCCTCCATCTTCCTTATGCTTCCGAGATCTATCTCCAGAAGTGAAAAGAGGTCGACCGTTGCCGTCAGAAAAATGTCCACCAACTCGACGTCATAGCCTTCCTTAAAGTCCTCTTTCACCTCTTCCCTTAACTTGAGCGATACATCGTCCGATACCCCAGGCTTGGGCGGCTCGGTCTTAAACGGTTTCGGCTCGACCCTAGCGGGTTTCGGCTCTTCCTTGGCCGGTCTCGGCTCAACCCTAGCGGGCTTCGGCTCTTCCTTTACAACATCTCCCCTCTCCCGGAAATAGGCCCTTATATTTCTGGCGAGATTGAGGTTTATCCCCTTGATCGCCTCCAGCTCCTCCACCCGGATCTCGGACAGAGCCTTAAGGCTCTTTATGCCGGCCTCATAGATATCCTTTGCCTTCGATCCCCCCACCCCAGGGATAATCGTAAACTCCCTTACCGCTTCTTCAAGGGTGAGCACTCTTGAAAAGATTTCCGACGTCTTAGACTTCTTCGGCTCAATAACCTCGGAAAAGCCCTCACCCTTGACAAATCCCCTTATCTGATCCAACGCATTGTAAAAATAAAGGACCTCGGTATCGCTCACCCTCTCGCCCTCATCCAGCATAAGCTGAACCGTCCTGATTATTCCCGACAGTATTGTGTTTAGCTCGTCAAATCCGAAATATTCTATGGACGTACTGAAGCTGTTGACAAGCTTCAGGAAGTTATCCAATTCATCGAGGGTCTTTGTATCCTCGAGCTTCTTTACCGACCTCTCAAGCTCCGTGAGGTGCTCTTCCAACACCACCTCTATCTCGTCATCGAAGAAATCTGTTTGCGTCGATTCCTTCTCATCGAACCTCTCCCCTGCAACGCCGGACTCCCCCTCGAAGTCTATATCCTCAAGCCCATCATATATATCCACCTCCTCCCCTTTCTCCTTTTCCCTCGCAAAAATGTCGTCAACATCTTCCAGCCCCTCGTAAATATCCAACTCCTCTTTCTCCCTCTTTTCTCTCTCAAAAATACCGTCCACATCTTCCAGCCCCTCGTAGATATCCTCCCCTTCCTCTTTCTCCTCGTATTCCTTAAAGGCCTCGTCCAGTTCTTCGAGCCCCTCGTAGATGTCGACATCTTTGTCATTTACCTCGTCAAGCTCGAGCACCTCGTCATCCTCACCCACTCCCTCAAGAACACTCTCGACCCTGGCCTGAATCGCAGAAATATCGGTCATCTCCTCCCCTGACTGAGAGAGGTCCTTAAGTATCGACCTGACTGTATCCATCCCCAGAAAGAGTACGTCCAGGACCTCCTTAGTAAGCCTCATATCCCCTCCCCTCAGCTTCTCCAATATCCCCTCCAGGGAGTGAAGGAAACCGCCGGTCTTGGAAAGTCCCAGGTAATCCGCCGAGCCCTTTATGCTGTGGACCGCCCTGAAAACCTGATTAAGTACCTCTCGATTTTCAGGCTCATCTATAAGTCTGTTAAGGTTCACCTCGAAATCGGAAAGATGCTCGTTGCCCTCTATAATAAATTCCTTTAAAAGTTCTTCGTCAATCATGGTTTCACCTATATTTTATTAAATATTTTTATTCCAATCCTGCTTAACTCAAAACGCCCCACTTTAAACCCTTTTCGCCCGTTCTAATGCCCTCTTGTCTCCATCGATACCACCATAACGTCCCCTTTACACCATCCTGTTCCCACTAATCCCAACTATATTATAATATCTCAAACACCGGTATATATCATATGAATCCCTATGAAGAGCAAAATAAATATAAAGAGCTCTCTCAAGTGGGCGTCATTTATCCTCTCCGAGATATTCGATCCTAAAAACCCACCTAAAAGCACCCCGCCCGCCGCCCACAATAGAACCGGCCAAGATGCGCTCCCCTCAAAGAGGAGGTGGGAAAACGCCCCGAACGCAACAACTACAAACATAATCGCAAGGGCCGTCCCTATTGCGACCTCCATAGACAGCTTCAACTTCTTTACCATCACCGGAACTATAAAATCCCCCACTCCAACGGAGAGCATGCCGCTCAAGACCGAGGTCACAAGGGGTACCACTCCGTATCTGAGCGCTGTTTTGATCTCGGCCCTCTTTTTCACCTCCTCCCCGTACCAGTCGTCGCCGGAGATGAAAAGGACGGCAACGCCTATCGCCACAAGTCCAAGGGAAACCGTAAGTACCTTTTCTCCCACTCTCTCCCCGAGGAACGACCCCAGAACCACCATCGGAAGGGCGAAGGCCGTGTAAAGTAGGGCAAGCCTTATGTCCACCCTTCCCGACCTCAAGTATTGATACGCGCCCCCGAGCATCCCCACCATCTGAATGAAGAGGGCGGTGGTTATCGCCTTTTCCGGGGAAAATTTATAAACCACCATCAGAAACGGGGACCACAAGATTCCTCCCCCAATTCCGGTCAGCGTAACCATCATCGCGATCAACACGCCCGCGAAAAACGACAGAAAATAAAAATCCTCCATCTTCGCCGTCACCGTTTCCGCTCTGGCCCAACGGTAAAGAGCTTAAAGTCCTTCATCATATCGTTGAGCTGCAGGATATCTCCCTTCATGACCTCGATCATTATTTTCGCATTTTTCAGGTCTTCCTTATAGATCGCCTCCTCAATGTCTTCGATCGATTCCACTCCGCAATTTGCGAACAGCCTCACATGGGCCACGACCTCCCCGAAGTCGCTCACAAGGTCGTTTATAAACTCGCTCATCCTCCCTATCTCATCGGTCATGTAGACAGGCATCGGCTCCTTCATGTCTCCGGCGGCGATCTTCGACGACACGGTGAACATCCTCTTTAGGGGGATATTTATCTTCTTGACGAACAGCATGAAAACCACGCCCGTAACCAAAACCTGAATCGCAAGCAAAAGCATTACCTTGTTCCTCACGTGAACGAGGGGAGCGACCGCCGCGGTCTCCGTGATCTCGCCCCTGTTGAGCCTCTGGAAGTTCTCTACCAGCTCCCCCTTCAAATCGCCGCTGTTTATCTCCACGAAGAACTCCACCCCGAGGATCAGCATTGTAAAGACGATGATCAATATATATATCGTCATCCTCCTCGAAATCGAGGAGGCTCCCTTTTTTGAAACTGCCATTATCGAACACTATTTAAGAACACTACTTAAAAAGACCTAAAATTTTCGGGATGTTATCGTAAACCATCTTCGATCCTGTCAAGAATACGAATACCGAGAATATAACCTTTAGGACCGAGACCGGGGTAATCCTGTTTACGATTGGCCCCAGCTGTCCGCCTATCAGAACGCCCGTCATGGTGAAGACGGCCACGTCCCACCGGATCTGTCCCTCCCAGATATTTATCGACGTGGCAACCCACCCCACCAGCCCCTCTACCACAATGGTCGTGGCGATCGCTCTGTGGACGTTGATTTTGTAGATCCTTTCCAGAAGGGGGAAAATGGTCTCCGCCGTACCAACAGAGCTCAATCCGCTTGATATGCCGCCGATAAAGGGAACCCAGCTGAAGGGATACATCTCCTCCACGTTAAGTCCCTCCCTGTCTCCATATTTCCTCTCAATCATCGATACAAATGTCCACGCGGCACATCCTACAACGAGCAATCCAAAAAAAACCTTCAAAATCGCCTCGTTTATCACCATAGCCAGATGGAGACCGATGACTACTCCCGGAATGGAGAGAAGAACCATCGGAAAGGCCATCCCGTACTCGATCTGCCTCTGTCTCACATACCCGATCATCGCCGAGGTCATTCCACAAAGCTCCGTTACCATGCTGGTTCCTATGCTCTGGGGTATCGTCATATCAAGGACGTAGACGAAGATGGGCAGAAATATTATTCCGCCGCCGAATCCGCTCCCCGTAGCCAGGGCCGCCACGCAGATGGCAACCGGAAACATAAATAAATTGCCGGATGCCGAGGCCCAGAAATCTAAAATGTATTCCATTATGAAAAAAACGCCTTAAAAAAGTATTTGATATCGCGAGTTACAGCTTGTCCAGGTCGATATGGTAGAAGCTGAAGGATTCCACCAGTGATTTCAACTCGCTTATATCTTTGTATAAAACATTTAGCTGCTTCTGAATATCGTCGCTTATCTTCTTCTCCTTCAACACCTCCACCTTGTTGTGAATAATATCCGTGGCGTCGGAGGCGGAAAGGCTGATCTTCCCAACCATTAGGAGTACCTCCTGAAAATCCGCGGTGATATCGTTTATGATGGAGCCAAGCTGCCCTATCTCGTCCTTGGAGTATACGGGGACCGTCCTTCCCAGGTTCCCCTTCGATACCTCTTTTGCCGTCTTGACCATTTCGTCCAGGGGATCGGCGACGTCCTTTATAAAGAAATACAAGGTGAGAAACACAGCAAAGGCAACAATGGCAAGGATGATTACCATTCTAATCTGAAGCCTATGCAAGGACTTGAAGGCCTGGTCGTAGTCTATCGCCGATACCGCATCCCTGACCTCCCCCTCAGGCGCCTCCGTTATTACACCGCTTTTCAGTTCATCCTTAAGCTTCGTCTCTCCCGCCTCCCAAATCAACTCCAGGCTTATGGAGAGGGAAACAAAGACAATCAACAGGAAGTATATCAAGAGCTTCTTCTTCAGGTTTGTAAAGATGGCGTATTTTTTCCTCTCTTTGATGCTTTTCCTTCTCTCTTCTTTCCTCCTTTCGTATTTCCTGATCGCATCGCCAAGCTGGATCGAGCGCCAGCTGTACTGTCTCCTTTCTATCTTTCGCTTTTTTTCCTTTCTCCGATTTACACCATCCCACTGAAAATCGCCCTTTTTTGTCCCCATAGATAATCTTCCTAAAAAAACTGATTGAACCGAGAACCATTTACGAACAACACCACAACCTCGTTCAGCCGCCCATTGATCTTAAAAATCAGAGACGTGGGTCAATCCTTCAATATTCCAAGAATCGAGGCCTTCAGCTCCTCCGGTTTGAAGGGTTTCAGTATCACCGCCTTAATACCCATTTTCTTTGCCGCCTCCTCGAGGAAGTGTTTTTCCGCCTCCTGACGCAGGGTCAAAAGCACCAGGTTTGCATCCGGAAACTCCTTGAGAATGACCTCGGCGGCGGTAAAACCGTCGGTGTTTCGCATAGTTACGTCCATTGTGACCAGGTCCGGCCTAAGCTCCCTATAAAGGGCTATCGCCTCGTCACCATCTTTGGCCTCACCGGCTACGGTCAATTCATCCCCTTCGAGGGCCTCTTTTATGCGATTTCGCATAAACGTGGAATCGTCTACCACCAACACTGTTCTGGCCATGCATGAACTCCTTGAAATTTTTATCCTCTTTTAAACTCCCCTCTAAAAAACACTATAACGGTTCGGCCCCCTCTGATTCGGTACGCCCCATCACAGAACTTGAAAAACCATCCGCCTCAACCGCAATTTACTCCCCATCGCGATCCCGCCCCATCATATCAATTATTCAACCCAAGATCCCCATAAAGCCGTATCCGCTAACGGAGACAGCACCATTGACAGCTCCCCCTCCTCCCCAACTAGTCGCCCCGCCGGTCCCCTCTTGCTTATTATCATCCAAGCCCCTTTGCATCTTGCCTTTGCATCTCCACCCCGAGCCATACAACAACGGCCGGCGGGAAGTTTAGATTGGGTGCGTGCAAGAGATTCCCCCATCTCCGCCGTTGTGCCTCAAGGCAATGGGAGATACAGCGCCCAAAAATGGGGGTTCCTTTAACCACCTGTCCTTATTTGTCCTACTCCACGAGCCCTCTGAACTTAAACTGGGCCATGAGCTGGGCGTTGGCGCCGGAAAGCTCGGTGATTGTCAACTGGCCATCCCTGACTATACCGGCACCCTCGGCCACAGTCTCCGTCTCCTTAACGCCCTCTATAATGGATGTATTGATCTCCGCGGAGCCTTCCACAATCCCCTGAATCGTATCTTCAATGGTCCGGGCTCTTCGTGCCTGCTCGGTGGTAACTTCCACGATCTCCTGGGCGAGGGACGCAAGCTCGTCCATCGACCTGAGAACCTCTTCGATGCTCTTGAGCTGCTGGCTCATGGCTTCGGAGACCGCCTCGTTGATCTCGTTTGCGGTCTTACCGCCCGCCACACCGACCTCGAGGTCCTCCGTGGCCCGCCTTGCCGCCTCCACGTTGCCCCTTGCGGTACCGGCCGCCTGCTCGGCGTTTTCACGGATTGTCTCGAATTCCTTGGCAATCTCGCCGGCCAGTTTAGTTCCCTCATCGACAGCCTTGTTTGCCGTCTTGATGAGCTCCGTGATCTCTTTCGTGGCCTCACCGCTTCGCTCGGCGAGCTTTCTTACCTCGTCGGCGACGACCGCAAAACCCTTGCCATGCTCCCCTGCCCTGGCGGCCTCGATCGCGGCGTTTAGAGCGAGGAGGTTCGTCTGCTCGGCGATGTCGTCGATAACCTCGACGATCTCAAACACCTGGTTTGTAGATTCGGCTATCGAGTTTATACCCTCTTCCGTTCTGCGGACGGCTTCACGGCCCTCCTCGGCGAGTTCCAGCGTACCGGCGGCCCTCTCCGCCGTACGGGCGGCGTTCTCGGCAACATTACGCGCAAGCCCCAAGGCCTCCGTTAGCCTTTCGAGCGACTCTTGACCGGTCGCCCGGACCCTTTCCGCTTCGTTTGAGAGTTCTTTCGCCGATGTTGCCATCTCGTTGATGGCCGAAGAAGTCTGGGCGGCGTTTGTGGCCTGAGCCTGCGCCCTGTCCTGAACACCTACAGCACCCCGGGCCATTTCCGTTATGATGTTAAGGGCGTTTCTTGAACTCTCCACCTCCGTCTCAGTAATGGAGGATATCTCCTCCATCCTTCTCCTGAGTCCCGCCATGATCTCCGCATTCCTCGCGGCAACAGGCCCCGCTTCCTCAGAAAGGCCCCGAACCGTTCCGGCCCCCTTGGCCACCCTCGCCACGATATTTTCGAGACGCTCGACAAAAGCGTTATACCCCTCAATAAGATCGCCTATCTCGTCCTTTGTTGTAACCTCAAGCCTCGTCGTCAGGTCGGCGGTATCGGTGGCCCTTCTAATCTCTTCGGTCGCCCTCACAATGGGTCTTGTAATAACAGCGGAGATAAGAAAGATGAAAATCCAAATACCAATGAAAAGCAGTATTCCGGCAACAATGTAGTAGTTCCTCGTGGCTTTAAGTATTGCCAATGCCTCATTAACATCCTGTTCCACCATAACAATAAGGCCGAGGTCCGAGAGATAGACGCCCGCCCCGAAGACATCCACGCCCCTGTAACTTTTCCACTCCCCGTTTACAGGGTCATTGTGTCCCGTAGATTCCTTCAAGACTTTTGCGTAGCCCTCGGTATCGGTCAGGTTGAGCTCTGAGATGGCGCTCTCCTTCACAAGCCCCTCTTTTTTCAAGTCATCTACAAATAGAGACTCCGTAGCCATCAGCCCTGTCTTCACATCGACTATATAGGCCTCGCCGGTCTCTCCAATACGGGCGTGTATAAAAAGATTTTCGTCAAGGTACTTCCACGAGACGTATTCCACGAGAACACCAACGACCCTTCCGTTCCTCTTGACCGGCTTGGACACGGCGATCCTCGGGCCCAGGGTCTCCGTGCTGACGTAAGGCTGGATCCAGAACTCCACCTCTCCCTTCAGCGGCTCCGTTACGTACTTTCGCCTTGTAAAGCTCTCTCCCATCAAGTCCGGCGACGATGATGCTACGAGGATTCCGTCTCTGTCAAAAAAACGGAAATCGTCAACAACGTCTTTCCTGACCTCCTTGAACTTTCTTAAATATGCGCTGTATTCCTCCCAGGTGCCGATCCCCGCAAGGGCGTTATCTAATGAATCGATTTTCTCCGCCGTTTCCAGGTCCTTCTCCCTTTCATAGAAGAAGATTGTAACGGCGCTGTCAGCTGAATCGAGCAATACTGATAGTTCTTCTTGTACGAGTTTTTCGATGTCAGAAGCACTTCTCAAATAACTCGGGATAGCAAAACTAAGAATGCCCGCTGTAGCCAGTATAGAAAACCAAAACAACAATTTTGTTCTGATCGTAAATCGCATTTTATCCTCCTGATATTTTTATTTCTTAAACTCTTTTATTCCAAAAACTTCTCAAATAACTATAACAATAAGATTTTTTATCCAGACCTTGCGGCGCCTTCCATTACTTCCCCTCCCTTGGTCGGGACGCCATATCACTAAAACACTCCCGGTATCCCGCAACTCACGCTATTCCAGATGACCGATCTCATCCCTCTCCGTCTCCGTGAGTATCTTGGAGAAATCGAGCAGTATGATCAGTCTGTCTCCCCCATCCTCCACCCTGCTGACTCCCAGTATGTATTCACTATCCACTCCTACCGTGATCATGTCAGGCGCGGCCTGTATGGAATCTTTTGGGAGCGTAATAACCTTCGAGACGCTGTCAAGAATAAAGCCGGTTGTCCTTTCCTGCATCTCGATAATCATAATCCTGGTCGACTTGTCCTGCGGGGAGGCGGGTAGATAGAGCCTCTTTCTAAGGTCGACCACGGGGACCACCTTCCCCCTGAGGTTGATAACCCCCTCTACGTAAGATAGCGTGTTGGGAACCTCCGTGATGGGAGCGGGCCTTATTATCTCCTTGACAAGGAGTATGTCCACGCCGAACTCCTCATCCGCAAGGAAAAAGGTCACGATCTGAGAATCGCCGCCCCTACCTATCGAGAGATCGCTCCTTTCGGCTTCTGCCATTATAATCACCTCCTAAATAGATGAAAATATTACAATCCAAAATAATATAATATCAGACTTTCTCATAAATGAAACTGCCTTCTATCTTCCTTGCCGCAAAGAGGTCGGAGTGCCTGGTCACCGACTCCGTCGAGGCCACGAAGAGGAATCCCCCCTTGCGCAAGACCTTGGCGAATCCATCGATAACCGCCCTGGCCCTGTCCTGAGAAAAATACATCAACACGTTTCTGCAAAAGATAATGTCAAAGAAAAAACCCCGCTTTTTTATCCACGATTCGGTGTCGTTGAGGTTAAGGGGCAAAAACTCGATCATCTTCTTCAATTCATCGGAAACCTCGAAAGTCCCGTTTCTTCTGGTCGTGTACTTTTCGATATAAATCTCCGGAAGGTGTCTTACCGACCACTCGTCGTATACCCCCCTCCTTGCCGCGGCAAGGGATAACCTGTTGATGTCGGTGGCCATGATCCTGACCTGAGTCGATTCAGCGTCGGGGTTCTCCTCGATCTTCTCCTTCAGCATCATCGCGATCGTAAAGGGCTCCTCACCGGTGGAGCATCCGGCGCTCCAGATGTGGATAAACCTGTCGGCGTTGGACTTACTGTCAATGAGACCCGGGAACACCTGGTTTTTTAAGGCCTTCAGTTTATCCTCTTCCCTGTAAAAATAGGTCTCGTTGATATTGAGCCTCTCCAGGAGGTTGATGAGCTCGATCTCCTTGTACCTGTGTTTCAGGGCGAGGTAGTAGTTGAAGATGTCGGCCATTTGAAGCTCCTCTATTCTCTCGGCGATTTTCTTCTCGAAGACCTTTTCCTGCCCGTTGGAAAATTCGAGGCCCAGCGTATCTTTCATGTAATCTGTCACTAATTTGAAACCATCAACGTTCAAGGCTTTCCCCCAAGAGCATCTTCATATTCGTCACAAGTTTCTTAGGCTCCGTAGGCTTTGCGAGATATATGTTCGCCCCGGCATGGAGTCCCTTTTCCCGGTGCATCCTGATCTCCTCCTCCACGGTGATGATTATGATCGGCACTGAATTATATCCGTCAATGCCCCTTACCCGCTTTATGAATTCATATCCGTCCATGACCGGCATAAAGACATCCGTAATAATTCCGCTGTATTTATTTTCCCTTGCCTTGTCCAGGGCATCCGCACCATTTTCCGCCGAATCGACCTTGTATCCCTCCGCCTCAAATATTACTCTCAAGGAATCCCTTATAACTTTTGAATCGTCGACAACCAATATATTATAACTCATATTTACTCCCGACGCACGATTATATATTTTTTAATGCCGCGGCAATCTCGTGGGCAAGTCTGACATCCGATACCACTTTATCGGCGAGGCCGGAGTCAATCACCTTTTTGGACATATCGGGAGACAGACATGTCTCGGGCATTTGGGCGAAGACCTTTCCTCCGACGTTTTTCACCTCCGCCGCGCCCTCCAAGCCATCCGTTCCTTCCCCCGTCAGGATCACGCCGAGAGTCTTGTCGCCGAAGGACTCGGTAAGTGAGATCAAAAGCATGTTGAACGAGTTGGGATGATCGAAGTCAAATGGTCGGTCGTGAATCTTAAGCCTTGCCCCTTCGCTCCCCCCCTCAACGGTGATATAATCGCTGTCGGACGAAATGTAACACACTCCGCTCTTTATTATATCACCGTCCTCGGCGGACTTCACTACAATCGGTGAAAACTGACTCAGGTACTTCGAGAACGGCTCGACGACCTCCTTCGGCATATACTGCACGACTATGATCGCGGCATTAAAATCGTCCGGAATCGAGGGGAGAATCTTGAGCAGAGCGCCGTACCCCCCCAGGGCCGCCCCCATGGCCACTATATACTTGGTGTTCTCCAGGGAGTCAACACTTGCCTCTTGGCGTTTGTTCTGTTTTAACCGGATATGTTGAATACTGCTGGTTTTGACCCCGGCGGCCCTCTTGACCTTTTCTATCATAATCTTCTTTTGGTCGTCAAGGTTAAGATCCTGACGGGAGCTCGGCTTGGAGATGAAGTCGATGGCGCCGAACCTCAAGGAATCGAAGGTTGTACTCGCCCCTTCCTGGGTATAGGCGGAGAGCATCACCACGGGTGTGGGCTTCATGATCATGATGTGCTTCAAGGCCGTAAGGCCGTCCATCCCGGGCATGTTGACATCGAGGGTTATGACATCCGGATTATGCTCATTTACCTTTAAAAGAGCTTCCTCTCCGTCGGCGGCCGTATCTATAACTTCTATATTTAAGTCCTTCGACAAAATGTCGGATATCCCCTTTGAGATTATCTTCGAGTCGTCTACGACCAACACCCTGATGGTACCGTTATCCTTTTTGGCCTCTGTATCCTTTTGGTGATCGACGGAGACCTCCTCCTTGAGGACAAAGTCCCCCCTCTTCTTCTCATCGATATAGATGAAGGTCTCAAGGAGCAGAGACTCCCACTTTTTGTGGATGGAGGTCTTCGGAGCGGAGACGTTCCTTTCTGTTGAAAAGGTCCCCCCGGGGAAATTCAGGATAGCCATGAGCGCATCTTCACCCTCGAACCTGTCCGTCGATGCGTGAACCACGTCTCCATTTTCAAAGTAAATCGCTCCCTGATCGGTGCCCGTATTTATCCTTACGACGTTTTTAAGCCTCGCAATGCAGTTCAGCTGAATTATATCGGCAATCTGTATTCCATCCATGGCCCCGGCGAAACCCTTGCCCGCGTGCTCAAAGGCGCTGCTCACAAATCTTAGGAGCTCCTCATTCTGGAAAGGCTTCTCTATAAAGCCGACCGATCCCTTCTCGAACGCCTCCTTATGGAGCTCGGGCGTGGAATATCCGGTCATCATTATCACCTTGATCGAGGGGAGCCTCCTCTTAGCCTCAATAAGGAGATCAAAACCGCTCAATCCCGGCATATATATATCCGTTATCAGAAGGTCGATCTCGTGTTCCCTTATAATCTCCAGCGCATCCTCGCCGGAAATGGCGCTTAAGACTTTACCTTCCGTCAACAGCTCTTTCAGATACTTGGTAATTACTAAGAGAAGGTTTTCGTCATCGTCAACAACAAGGATTAACTTCTTACCGTCTTCCATTATTCTCTTTCACCTCGCTCGATCTTGCCGATCAGTTCGATTATCAAAGACACGGTATCCTCGCTGATTTGAACACTTTTAGCATTTGCCCCCTTTAACGCCCCCATTTGTGATTCCGGAAAAATATAGCTGTTGCCGTTCTCCATGAGCGTCTCGCCGCCCATATCGTTGATTTTCATAAGGCCCTTAACGCCGTCATCCTCCGCTCCGGCAAATAGGAAGCCGATGGTCCCCGAGCGCATTACTTCGGCAGCGGATACCATCATTTTGTCAATCGAATTTCCCTCGGAGGAATTGACTCTCAAGACCACATCCCCTGACCTGTTTCTCTCGAAGGTCACGGCCTTATCCAAAGAACTTATATAGGCGGTGGAGGCATCTAGCCACACGCCGTCCTCCGCTTTCCTGATCCTTATCGGAGACACGCTGTCGAACTTCTCCACGAAAGACTCGAGGATCACCGGTGAAATATCCTGCGTTACGACAATAGGGAGCGGGAAATCCTCCGGCAGTTTGGAGATAAACCTGATCAGATTGTTCGGCCCTCCGAGAGAGGTCCCTATGACAAGGATACCCTTCTTCGACCAAGCTCCCCGTTTCCCCTTCTTTTCAAAAGCTCTTATCCTCGCCCTTCTTACCTTTTCAATATCCACGGCCGAGGCGATTTTAATCTTTCTTATAAGGTCCTCCTTCTGAAGCTCCATATCCCTCGAGACGGAACCGGACGGCTTAGGAAGAAAATCGACAACGCCGAGCCTCAGAGACTCAAAGGTAATCTGACCCTGATGGGTGAGGGCGCTCACCACCACTACGGGCGTTGGATACTTAATCATTATATGCTTTAACGCCGTAATGCCGTCCATCTCAGGCATATCTATATCGAGGGTCACCACGTCCGGCCTCAGCTCCCTTATCGCGTCAATCCCCTCCCTGCCCGTCTTTCCGTACCCGACAACCTCTATATCCGGATCCGCTTCAAGAATCCTCGTAAGGGCCCTTCTCATAAAATCGGCATCATCGACAATCAAGACCCTTATCTTTTTGTCCGACATGAAAATAATCTTCCTATGTTTCCATTGCCTCCACTATCATCTTCGCAAGGCTCTCAATCAAAAACGGCTTTTCGAGATAACCGAAGAGACCCTCCTTTTCGAGAAGCTTCTTCTCTTTCGAATTGATGTGATTGGAAAGTAGAATCGTTCTTACATCGGGAAAGAGCTTCTTTATCTCAAGGAATAAGTTTACACCCCCCATCCCCGGGAGAACCGTATCGGCTATTATAATATCATACATATGTTCTTCTGTCATCTTCAGGGCGCTCTCTCCACTGTCGGCAATATTCACCTCTACCGCAGGAAACGCCCCCTCAATATCACTTTTCAGGAAATCAGCGTAGGTCGATTCATCATTCACGATTAATATTGCTTTTCCTTTGTCAGCCATTTTTTTACCGACAGCCATCCTTATACACTAATTTCTACAAGAGATAGAATCCCCTTTTTTTGTGCGTTCACGGTTTGAGAAGATGAATCACGTATTCCAAAGATGCCAATCTTTTAATAAAAAGTGCAATAATACATATTGATATAATAAATACGCAATTTTTATGCCTAAATAGCGAAAGAATCCCCTCTCAACCGGAGAGGAGAATCTAATTTTGGCAATTTTTTCAATAACTTATAAGCCTTATAGAAAAACTCGGATTTACCCCCTATTTGACAAAAAACAGTTAATGCAAAATATTTTGCACACATAAATATCCACATCCCATCTTTTCCTCTTTTCCTTAATAATTTCAATAAGATCAGCAATCTGTGGGATAATCTAATGGTGTGTATAATATTTTACAAAAAAAATACCTATAAAATATCCTCCCATTGAAACTTATAATGCTCTTTCTCCCCATCTCAATTACCATATTTTATGATCTATTTAAAGAATTCCCTATATCATAAATAAGAAACAACAAAAATCGCCCCACTCCTTTTCTACCTCAATCCCAGCTTCTTCATCTGATAGAGAAGCACCTGTCGGGGAATCTTCAGAAGACGCGAGGCCCGGGATTTGTTCCCGCCCGTTTGCTTCAAGGCCTTCAAGATCATCTCGGAAGACACCTTGTCTATTGTCTCATTGAAATCTATTCCGTCTTCAGGTATAACCGCCGGTATAATGTAATCATCTGAAGATTTTTTGACGGATTCAATAGCCAGATGCCTTGCGCTTATCTGCGGACCGTCGGAGACGATTACGGCGCGCTCGAGGACATTCCTCAATTCCCTGATGTTGCCGTTCCATGAATAACCGATGATCTTCTCCATGGCCTCTTCGGAAATCCCGCTGACCCTCTTTTTGAGCTTTTTTGAAAACTCCTCCAAAAAGGCCGCCACAAAAAGCTCTATATCTTCTTTCCGCTCCCTCAATGTCGGAAGCACCAGGTGCATCACCTTGAGCCTGTAGTAAAGGTCTTTTCTGAACTCGTTTTTCGTTACGGCAAGGGCGAGGTCCTTGTTCGTGGCAGCGATGACCCTGACATCCAGCTTTATATCCATCGTTCCCCCTACCCTCTTATAGGTCATGGTGTCCAGAAACCTCAAGAGCTTTGCCTGAAGCTGAACGGACATCTCCCCGATCTCGTCCAAAAAGACTGTCCCCCCGGAGGCCAGCTCCACCTGCCCCTTCTTCCTCACCCTGGCATCGGTAAAGGCGCCGGGCTCATAACCAAAAAGCTCCGTCTCTATAAGGTTTTCGGGTATCGCCGCACAGTTTATCTCCACAAAGGGCTCGTCACGGCGTCTCGAACGGTAGTGGATGAACCTTGCGAGATATTCCTTTCCCGTCCCGGACTCCCCTTCAATCAGGACCGTGGCGGTGTCCGACCCCGCAACAAACAGCGCCAAACGGTAAATCTCCCACATCTTCTGAGAGCGACCCACCAGATAATTGAACTTGTACTTCTTCCTGTCAACCTCCTTCAGATACTCTATCTCCCTCAAGAGCTCGAGGTGCTTGAGATTCTTCTTGATGGCAATGAGAAGCTCGTCCTCTATTATCGGCTTTATAAGGTAATCACCCGCTCCGAGCTTCATGGAGTCGATGGCCGTCTCGATAGTACCGTGGGCGGTCATCATCACGACCTGCGGACGCTCGTACATCTCGTTGACTTCCCTCAATAAATCCATTCCGCTCATATCAGGCAGCATCAGATCCAACAAAACCAGATCGGGATTTACGCTGTTTATTAGCTTTAATCCCTCCGAACCGGTGAAGGCGCTGTATACAATATAGCCGCTTCCCTCCAACGATTGCGTAAGGAATCCGCTGAAACCCCTGTCATCCTCAACGATGAGAATTGTTGTATCCATCGACACGATATATATTTTAATATAAAATTACACTAAACTATTTTTCAATATAATATAATAGAACACAATGATGCAAAGTTATGTATAATATTATACAAAAATAGGGTAAAAATACCAGAAAAAAATGCAAAATTTTTATACAATTTTCATTTTTTCCGATTGAAGCGCTGATTTCAGGCGAATAACGGGCGGATTTACAGCGTCATCCTAAAAATCAAGGGAAGGGGGATTGTCCCAACCCCCTTTTTAGGTCATCGTCCTTTGAAGGTGAGATATAACGATCGGTCGACCCTTCCAGCAACAGAGCGATACGGCTCAATCAATATATGAGCCGTATTTATGGAGGGCCTTTACCATGGCGATGTAGTTTTCGGGCTTGACGCCCGGGTGGATCGTGTTTGACGAGGCCAGGATATATCCGCCGTTGGGGGCGGCGATCTCGATGGTTTGCTTCACCTCCTCCTCGACATCCTCGATCGTTCCTGTAACGAGGGTCTCGATACAGTCGATGTTCCCCATGAGGCAGACCCTGTCGCCGATCCTCTCCTTCGCCTCGGCTATGTCCATACACTGGGGCTGGAACGGGTGGATGCCGTCGAAGCCGGATTCGAGCCAGTAGTCGATGAGCTTCCAGACGTTCCCGTCGGAGTGCTTGAAGATCATGGCGCCACTATCGTGGGTCAACTTGACTATCTCGTTATAGAGGGGATGAATGTATCTCTCGAAGAGCTCCGGCGCCATGAAGGCCCCGCTGTCGTAGGCGAGGTCCCCGTCCAGCGAGATGATGTCGGCGCCCATCTTTATCGCGAGCCCGATCTCCTCCTTTATGTAGTCGGCGCTTAAGCGCATCAGCGTATTGACAAGATCCGGGTCTCTCCTGAAGGCTATTAGGAGCTTATCCATCCCGCCCAGCAGGTTCCAGCTCAGCCGGAAGGGACACCTTATGCTCATGATGACCGCCCGCTCCCCCCCGAACCTCTGGGCGCAGTAGCTGAGGGACAGGATGTCGGTCTCCTTCGGCCTCGGCACCTTGTACCCCTTGAGGTCGCCCGGGGTCTTTATCGGGCCGTCGACCACTAAGGCCTCGCCGCTGGGGTCGAGCTTATAGGTCACGTCCCAATCGTCCACATACCTCAAGTCATCTATGAACTTCACCTCGGAAAAGAGCCTGACCACAACTCCATCAACGTCGAGCTCCTCTATAAAGAGGATAAGCGCCTCCATGAGCTTTATCTTGTCCTCGATACTCATCTTCTGGAAATAGCCTATAGCGGGAAGGTCGTCGGTGAAGTGCCTGGCGATCCCTATTATCGAAGACTCGTTGTAGGCAAGCTCGAAGTGGGGAACCCTGTCGGGAACCTTGACGGCAAGGGCGGTCTTCGCCCTTTCCAATCCGTTCATTGTCTATCCTTTCCCGAAATATTTAAAAATGACCCGTAAAACTTCTCTCAACAAACCTTTAAGGCCGTTAACTGTAAAACCCTCCCCCCCGACAAATATGGTGGGCGGCCCGCTTAGAAACAGCGGGGGAGGGGGGAATCCCCTCTCCCCGCATCGTTACCCAAGACAAGAAACGCCTCCGGTCGGCCCCCTCCTCATTCTCATCCGTTACAAAAAAACCGACAGACCGCCGCCGACAATTTCCTGCCCCGTTACGGAACCGAATATCAACCACAGAAAGGGGTAAAGAAAACAGGGCCGTTACTTAAACATCGGCCGTCCCGGCATCTTTATCCCGCGCTTTTTCAAAACCATCTTCCTACCGTAGTAGTAGAGGGCGGAAATCGCCATAAAGACGAAGAACATGATAACGGTCAAATGAAGCTTTATGCTTATCATCAACATGCAGAGGAGGAGAAAAATAGCCGTGTTCAGAATTACCGCCGTCCAGCTTACCGCCGCCACCAGCCTCTTCGATATCTTGAATCGGGATTTTTCGTATATGGCATTCATTTTGAAGGGGACTATCGCCCCCGCCAAACATACCACAGTAATCGGGAAGATCAGCCCGAAGTTTGTCATGGCCCCGAAGATGGTTACGGGTTTTTGCCCGATACTTGCAAGGATCAAGAGGGATGCGGCACATACGATAAAGATAAACGTCAGGCCCCAGTACGGAGTGCCCGATTTCTCCCCCACCTTTCCCATGAAGTCGGGAAATATCTTCTCGCCGGAGATCACCACGAACCCCCTGGAGATGACGGTGAAGATTATATTGATGGTGGTGGCGCACGCCACAAGCGCCCCGCCTATGATGAAAAAATCCACCAATCCCGGACTCATGAAATTCCCCGCAACGGTGGTGAGCGTCCCCTTGGCCTTCAGCGCGTCCCACCTTTCGGCGCCCACGGTAACGATGTGGATCAACAGATATATTCCAACCACTATTCCCATCCCTGTTACGAGGGCCCTCTTGTACCTCCTGGAGCCGTCTATCACCTCGCCGCCCAAATCCACGGCAAAGAGCCCCCCAGCGCAAAAGGTAAAGAGCATCCCGGTTGCGGCTATGAATTTCCCCACGCCGTTTGGAAACATGGGCGTGAAGTTCTCGACCCTAACGTGGGGAACACCGAGCACCACGTAAAGGATTAGGGCCGCCATCATCACGATAAAAAGGATGGTCTGTAGCTGTGCTGTGAACTTTATCCCAAGCAGGTTCACCACATAAAAAACGGCCAAGACAATAACCCCCACGACGGCCGGATTTATATCGGCGGCAAAGAGATCGTCAAAGTACTGCCCGAAGGTCATCGCGAAGAGGGGCTGCGCCCCCACCAGCATACAGAGGAGAAGGGTAAACATTGCGATAAAAGCAAGCTGGGGATTTAAAAGCTGACAGTAGCGGTATGTGGCGCTGGTCGTAGGGTAAGCAGTTGAAAACATCGAATAGGGGACAAGCGCCAGGAGCGACGGGATCGACGCCATTATCATGGCTATAGGAAGCGAAGGGCCGGTGATGTCCGCCGCCACGATGGTGAGGGAAAAGAGCGCCCCGCCGATGTTCATCCCGACGAAAACCGCCACCAGTCCCAGAAAGCTTATCTCCTTTTTCAGCCTCGCTTCCGATTCGTGTATCTCCATAATATTTCTCCTGTTAATCTAAACTATTATCAAATATGAGACGTCATACCAATTATGCCGTCAAAAAATACCCTAAAGAATTACAAATGTCAAACCTTTATAGCGATCCAACCAAAAGCTCTTTTAACGGAACTACCCATCGACGGATACGGCCCATTAAAACATTGAACACGTTATGATGACCAACGACCACTCCATCAATTTCCGCCCCAAATCTACGTCAAAACGGAGCCGGTCCTGTAGCTCCCCAGGACCTTCACAAAGTCGGTGTTTTCTTCAAGCCCCTTTATGACCTTCTTGTAGCGCTTGTCCTTGTCGCCCATCTCGATGTCCACGTAGAACATGAAGTCCCAGTCGGTGTCGAGCGCCTTTCTCGATTCGAGCTTGACCATGTTGATCTCCTCTTCGGCGAAGACCTTGAGCGTCTTGAAGAGCGCCCCCGGCCTGTCGCTTACCGCAAAGATCATCGAGGTCTTGTCCGCCGGCCCCTCGACAAAACCGCCGGCCGATATGATAACGAACCTCGTGAAGTTCTTAGGGCTGGTCTCTATCCCCTCCTTCAGAATGGACAGCCCCGAGATGATCGCCGCCTCCTCGCCGGCAATAACCGCATCCGTCTTGTCCCCCGACTTTTTCAGGCGGGCTATCCCGGCGGCGGAATCCCTGACCGCGATGAGGTCCCACTTCGGGTTTTCGTCCAGGAACTCCTTGCACCTCTCGAACACCTGGGGCACACCGTAGACGCGCCTGATCTCCTTCAGGTCGACCCCCTTGTTTCCGATCAGGTTGTGGACTATGCGCAGCGTCAGCTCGCCCACTATCTTGAGGTCGTGCTCCAACAAGAGATCGTAGTTCTCGTGGATGCTCCCAGAGAGGGAGTTTTCAAGGGGAATCAACCCGAGATAGGCCTCCCCTCCCGCCACGGCATCGAAGAGTTCCTCGAAGCTGTCAACGCTTTTCTGCTTTACATCCGACCCGAAGAACTGGATGCACGCTTTGTGGCTTGCAGAGCCGGGGACGCCCCTGTATACGACCTTCTTCTCTCCCCTTCCCTCTTTTACGGGCGCCCGCATGATCTTCGCCTTTTCGATGTAGTCGTAGTCGAGCTGCTTTCCGACCACAGGCGCAATCACGTGAAGGTCGCGCATCAGCTTCTCGAACTGCTCCGGGTAGAGACTCTGGGGACCGTCGGAGAGGGCCTTTTCCGGCTCCGTGTGAACCTCGACCATTATCCCGTCCGCCCCCGATGCGATGGCGGCCCTCGCCATTGGGCTCACCTTCTCCCGGATGCCGGTGGCGTGGCTCGGATCGACTATTATGGGGAGGTGCGTCAGTTTCTTAATCACCGGTATGGCGGTGAGGTCGAGGGTGTTTCTTGTGTAGGTCTCAAACGTCCTGATCCCCCGCTCGCAGAGGATGACCTTGTCGTTTCCCTCCGATAGAATATACTCGGCCGCCATCATCCACTCCTCGATGGTCGCAGATATCCCCCGCTTCAAAAGAACCGGCTTTCCGATCCTGCCGATAGACTTCAAGAGCTCGAAGCTCTGCATGTTCCTGGCGCCCACCTGAACGACGTCCACGTACTTCATCATCAGGTCCGCCTGACTCGGAGAGGTCATCTCGGTCACTATCCCGAGGCCGGTCTCCTCCCTCACCTCGGCCAGTATCTTGAGCCCCTCCTCCTCCAGCCCCTGAAACGAGTAGGGGGAGGTCCTGGGCTTGAAGGCGCCCCCCCGAAAGAGGACCGCCCCGCTCTTCTTGACGACCCGGGCTATTTCCAGGGTTCTCTTCCTCTCCTCCACGGCGCACGGCCCGGCGATGACGACGAGCCTGTCCCCCCCGACGGCCACGTCGTTGACCATGATTATCGACGGCTCCGGGTGGAGCTCCCTGCTGACGAGCTTGTACGGCTTCGAGATAGGGATGACCTTGGCGACCCCCTCCAGCGTCTCGAAGTACCTGAGGTCTTTCTTGACCTTCCCGACGACGCCCAAAATGGTGTCCTCGACGCCGACGATCTCCCTTATCATGCAGTCGTCCTTTTTGAGGGCCTTGATCAGCCCCTCCTTTTGTTTCGGTGTGATTTCTTTCTTTAGAACGAGGATCACGATTTGCCTCCTGACGTTGACTTACCAAACCGCACTTTACACGAAGGAGGGGGAAATGTCAATTGATTGCTAGGATAGAGGGATTGAATAATTTAGATCTGTTAGAAGAAGTAGTTCGTTACCAAACTTATAATTGTGTTCTAAAAATATGTGCTTGTTCTATCTTTCATGTAATCTTTTTTGCCAATGTTCTATTGTATCATCAGGTATTTCCCAATTGAAATATAAAAAGATATCTTTTACTAATCTTTTTACTAAATCTTCATAATTGGTTTTTAAGTCAAATAGTTTGATATTTATATCACTTTGTATTGATGTCTCTTCTGTTTTATAAAAGCCTGATATTTGTCTACTACTATGATCTGAAACTAAAGAACGATCCTTTATACCGTATAATGATATTTCGATAAATAAGTCATCTTCATTAAGACAAATTTTATCGAAATATCTTTTTATAAAAAGCAGAAATTCCATAATAGAGTAAATTGTATCTATGAAGTTTATATCCGTAATTTTATCTTCATCAATATCTTTCCAAAAGTATCCTTTCCAATAAAATAAACCGCTTTTGAATGCACTATAACCTTCAACATGATCTTCAAAGTTAATATATGATCGTCTACCTTTTTTAAAAAAAGAAGCACTATTTCTATTAGTATATGGAAAATACCAGCCACGTAACCTTACTTCAGAGCTTTCTACTAAATTTCTTATTTCCTCTTTATTTAATATCCTATCAGGTATATAAATGTTCGGATATGAAATAACATTCCAATATCCGTATTTTTTGTATCTATCGCCGAACTTATCATCAAAAAAATTGTTTACTTCCTCAATTTCTGCTTTGTAATTTTTCAAAGATTCGTCAGTTGGTTTCATTGGTTTCCCAGATATTAAAAGCTTAATACTATTTAGTAATTCTTCACCTTTTTTAACCGTAGCCCTTCTTAATAAATCTCTCATGTCCTCAACTGATTTAATAGATTCTGTCGTTCCTTTATCTGTCCTAATAAATACCTGACCTTCTTTTAAAATATGTTCTTTAGGATTATCTGTTGAATGGGCGTCCTTTTTACAAATTATTGGCTCCACTTCAAATTCGGGTATATCTATTACAACAACATTCTTTCCATCAATTACCATTTTATAGACTTGACATGCAAATTTTGGCTCTGCATATTTTTGAAGAAAATTGTTAACTTCTGTCTGATCAAAGGATTCATAATCTTCTTGCGATAATCCTACAAAGTTGTAATCACTATCTCTAACGCCAAAGATAATTTTCCCGCCATCTTGAGTATTAGCCATAGCAAGAATGTCTTTTACTATATTTAGCATTCCATCTTTATTATTCTTAACCCATTTGAACCTCTCTTTGTAATCGAGGTTTTTAGGCTCTGTTCTCCGCTCGATAAGGTCTCTAATGTCTTTTTCTGTTAGCTTTGAAATGTCCATTTTCTTTCTTCAAATATTTTTACTATTATTCAATCAAAAAATAGTATAAATTGTCAAGATAATAAACCATACTAAACAACCTGTAAATTTATTTATATGTAAAAGTCAAGCACCTTCCGTACAGTATGTCCTCTCGGGGCCGCCGATTTAGGCGGCTTCCTTTGGTATCTCGTTTCTTTTCT
>JAFGIX010000021.1 GCA_016929395.1 Candidatus Zymogenus saltonus | reverse complement strand
CCGGGGTTTGTCAGGTTTGCGGCGGAGATCATCGAAGAGATGCTTTAGGGGCGTTATTTGAACGAAAAGAGATAATGTTGAGGAAATGATATGAAAGTAGTCCCAGCGGCCGATTTACACATACCGGAGATGGTCGAGATATGGAAGGAGTTCATGGACTTTCACAGCGATATCGATCCGTTCTTCAAGAGGCGGGAGGACGGCCACGAAAACTTCGTTAGAATGGTGAAAGACTGGATCGGGTCGGAGGATTCCCACGTCCTCGTTGCTCTCGAAGGGGGCAGGGTCATTGGCTACTCCGTATCGATTGTCTTGAGGCACCCCCCAGTTTTAAACACGGAGAGGTACGGCTTCATCAACGATCTGGCGGTGAGATCGATCCATCGTAGAAAAGGGGCGGGAACGGCACTCCTCATGGAGATGTTCAGGTGGTTCAGATCGGTGAACGTCGACAGGGTGGAGCTACAGGTGGTGCCCAAAAACCGGATAGGCTGCCGGTTCTGGGAAAAGCACGGATTCAGGGACTACATCCACGTTCTGGCGCACCCGGTGCCGGACGTTGACGGGTAAGGGGTCTGGGGGGCGTGGACGTGACCGGGCAGCCGGCCTTTTGGCTTGCGATGCACGATAAATACTTCGCGTAAAGTTTTTAAATACGGGTGTAGAGTGAAAAAGAGAATAGATATCCCGGTCGTCCCGGCGGCAGATTCACACATACCGGAGGTGGTCGAAATATGGAAGGAGTTCATGGACTTCCACAGCGACATCGACCCCTTCCTTGAAAGGCGCGACGACGGCCACGAGCATTTCGAGAACTATTTGAGGGAGAGGATCGATTCCGACGATGCCGCCGTTCTCGTGGCGCTTGACGAAGACAGGGTGATCGGCTATTCCATCGTCTTCATATCCAACCATCCCCCGGTTCTTAAAACGGAGAGGTACGGCTTTATCGACAGCCTCGCGGTGAGATCGACGTATCGAAGAAGGGGTGTGGGAACGGCGATCCTAAAGAAAATGCACGAATGGTTCGACTCCAGGGGTATCGACAGGATTCAGCTGAACGTTCTTCCCGGAAACGAGATAGGTAATTCCTTCTGGAGAAAGAGCGGCTTTAGGGATTTTACGCATACGCTGTGCATGGACAAGAAGTAACTTAAATAAAAGTAAAAAAATTCACGGCCAGGGCTTGTAGTCCGGGCTTTATTAGTATATACTAATTACTTTGAATAAGAACCAATTTCTAAGCTTTTTTAATTAGACTTTTTATAATAGGAGATTAAAAATGTTGGTTAACAGTCCAAGACCTGTCGAATTTCGTACAATAAAAAAACTTATTACAAGATTAAACGCAAGTAGGGAGTCTGAACGAAATATACTAATTTCAGTTTATGATATGGATGTGCCTTCTTGGCAGCGTCAAATTGTATGGACTGAAGAAGATAAAGGACTTCTTGCATACAGCATTTTAAGAAACTACCCTATTGGAATGATGGTGTTGTGGAAGAAAAAGAGTGGTATTCGTGTACCTATTGACGGGCGTCAAAGATTAACTGCTATTAGGGATTTTTATGAAGGTTCAGTACCAATTCCAAATTTAAAATTCATTCCAGATGAATTAAAGAATAAAAAATATAAACTACTCGAAGGGGATGAGGAAAAAGGATATAGACAACTTGATATAGAATATCGAGAAAATTATGATGATTATGAAACCACTATTGTAGAATACGAAAATCTCGACGAAAAAACGGCAATGGATATCTTTGTAAAACTTCAAGGAGGGAAACCTCTTAATAAAACAGAGATAAGAGCTGCTTTAGGCGGTAAGTTGTGTAATTTTGTAACTGAAATGACAAGTAAACTAACACTAACAAGTGACGATATTGAAGAAATAGAGACTCCCTCAAAACATCCTTTTTTTCAAAAAATAAATATTAAAAATTACCGTAAAGCACATAGAAACTTATGTGATATACTTTTACACGAATTTGTATATCCGGGCCAGGATAAACATTGGAGTAGTTTAGAAACTCTTTATCTTGATAAATCTACAACTATTACTGACCAAGAAAAAAGGCAATTTGTAAAAGTATTAGGTCAATTCCAAAAAGCAGTTGAAATAGAAGAATCAGGTCATAAGATTATTCTTCCTCAACTAAAAAGTGTTTTTTAATTCTAAGTTTTTTTAAAGCTTGGAAGGAAATAACAGAAGATTATGCTATCCCTAAGGAATTCTCTTTTACTGAAATAATTAAAGAATTTGAAAGCGAAAGAACTAATAATCCAGGTGAATTACCATGGTTGTCATTCACATCTGCTTTAAGTAATGCAGGGTATGCAAAAAATCGTATCAATAAACGACATCAAATATTAATGTCCTTTATATTTAGGAAATACCCTTCTATTTCTCTAAAGGATAGGCAAAGATCCTTTACAGAAGCACAGAAAATTGCAATCTGGGATAGAGCAGAAATGCAATGCGAATGGATTGAAAATAATGAAAGATGCAAAGAAAGATTTGGTGATTTCAGAGAAGCTGATGCTGATCATATAATTAAATGGAATGAAGGTGGGCCTACTTCAATAGAGAATGGACGATTACTTTGTAGAAAACACAACAGGTCTAGAAGATAATAGATAGGATAAAATATCTTTTCAGCTGATCCCTTGAATAATTGTTACGTCGTTATACAACGCCCCAAAACATCGTATATGTGAAAAAGGCGTAATAGTCATCGAGGTTCAGGATGAAGTCGGCCGACCCCGGCTCGGTTAAGCGCAGGTACTCGCCCCAGGTCTCTTCCGCCACCTCCGACCTCGCCCCGCCCCAGCGCATATCGAAGAGCGAGGCCATCGCGTCTTTCATTTTGTCCGACAAGGGCGGGCGAACCTCACCCAAGAAGGTCTTGACGGCGGCGTCCTTCAAGCCGGCATCCCGAAACCAGACCAGTCCCCTAATGGAGTGCGATTTTGGGTCCATCCCCGCGCTGAAGGGAGCGATCCCCGCGGAGGTTGCGTTGAGCCTCGCCTCGATCATCGGGTAACCGGGCAGCAGCTGCTGGGAAGACCAGAAGATAACGGCTACCGTGCCGTTCGGCCTCACAACGCGCGACAGCTCCTTAAGGGAGGGAACCGGCTCGTGGCCGGAATAATACCCCACGAGGTTACAGCTCCACGCCCAGTCGAATTGATCGTCATTGAAAGGGAGTCTTTCAACGCCCCCTTGCTTGAGGGAAAACCTTCCGACAAGACCCTTTTCCGTCAGCATCACCTCGCCGTAGTCGAGAAACTCGCGGGAGATGTCGAGGCCGGTGACGTGCCCGTTCTTTCCGACGGCGTCCAACATTATTGGGAGGTGGAGGCCGATCCCGCACCCCGCATCGAGGCCGCGGCTGTCCACGGGAAGATCGAGCCAATCAACCGCCTCGCGAATCACCGGCTCCGTCATCAGGTGGGAAAGCAGCAGTTTTTCGATATAGGAACTCGTGCTTGACATCATATACTCCCCTTATGGCTCCATTTTTCAATAGTCCTGCATGAGATCTCCGAAGCGAAATCTATCAGCTTGTGGCACCTGTCGCTTTTCGGATAAAAGGCCTCGAAGTCGGCGAGGTCGCGAAACTTCCTCCTGACGATCTCCGAGCAATTTACGGAGCCGGCCTCTCTCTTGAACTCGGAGACGATCTCCCTGCCGAGGCCGAAGGGCTCCGGCATCCCCACCGGCCTTTTCAAGATCAGGTTTAGGTGCCCGACGATGAAGTCCCGGACGTTTCGGGGAAAGTTCGAGCTCCTCACGTCCATCCCAAAGATGGAATTTACGGCGATCACAGAGCCGGCCAGCGCCCCGCAGACCCCGCCCGAAAGGCCCACGCCGCCGTTGTGGACAATGGAGATCCGCTCCAACGGCCCCATATCAATACCAATTCCCGTCCTCTCGTCCACGCGCCTCAGAACCTCTCCCGCGCAGGACATGTTGTTTTTTGCTTCGTGAGACAAATCCGCAAAATCAAGACCTGCCTTCACGTTTTCCTCGACAAACCTCACGCTCTCCCCGATGTGGCGGATGCAGCGAAAGAGCCTGTCGCCGGGAACGAAATACCTGATCTGCCCCCAAGCCGTGTAGAAATCCACCCTGGATCTCCCACTGCAAAGTGTGGTCCTGAACCTCCCCCCGAACCAATCGACGTATTTCCCCACTTTCTTAAGGAGCAACGCCTCGGCCGCCGGGCCGCCTTTAGCTATTTCTTTATCAAAGAATTGCGCTATAAAGATAGCTCCAGCGGTCAGGACTCCGCAGGTGGAACCGGACGCAACAACGCCCCCCTCAAGGCCGGTGACGGCCTTTAGGATTAGATCGTCCCGCGTACCCGTCAAGTCCTGAAGGGCCTCCACCGTCGCGAGGGCGCAGTTCAGGTTCTTGACAAGGTAGAGTCTTCCCCTGGTCGAGCTCTTCATATATCTGTATCTGTTCCCATTCACTGCTGTCGAACAGTTCAATCTTCTTGGATAAATTCGATATCCGCAAACATCTCGTACATCGGGTGGCCCTTGAGGAAACTCTCGATAAACTCCCCCCTGTCCTTTGCGATCCCGGTCTCCACCGCGTATCTCCGCATGATGTATTCGGACAACGCCAGCTTCAGGGCCGTAAGCAAGAGAGGTATCGAGCGTTGCCCCTCGTTCGATTCAATCAGGTCATCCCCGGCAAGCGTCATGCAGAAAAGGAATCCCTTTTCCCTTATCAGATTTGATATAAGCTCCGCGGCCCTTTCCTCGTCCGGCATGTCCGTCAGCCGATATTTCGCATCGACGACGACCTCCCGCTCCGGATCGAGCGTGAGCTTCAACTCCACACCTACCCCGGAGGCGGGGTCTCTCAGCCTTATTGCGGCTTCGGTGTCGTTAAACGGGCCGGGTTTTTTTCCACTCACAGGACGGTCTTTCAATCTATTGCCTAAACAATAATACAGCATTTCTGCCAAAAGGTCTTTAATTATTTCCCCGGATCATAAAAACTGAGAGAATGGAGGTTCCATCACATTTTTTACCCTATTTATACCTATTGACAAATTTTAGGGATGTGATATATATGCAGCAATATAAACATGAGATTTTTGGAGGTCTCAATGAAGAGAAACAAAAAACTGACCGCCGCCGTCATCCTGCTTTTCGCCGTTGCGATCGTGGCGGCTTTCGCCATTGGATGCTCGAAGGATAAGGAAACCCCTGCAGAGCCGTCAGCTCCAGTGACCCCCTCGGAGCCGTCGGCCGCAGGGCCGTCTTTGGTGCTCAATAAGTACTCGTATTCACCGGGGGAGACCATCACCGTAACCTTCACGGCTCCGGTTGGGTACCAGAGCAACGCCTGGATCGGGATTATCCCGTCCCACGTTCCCCACGGGGACGAGGCAACAAACGACCAGTACGATCTTACATACCAGTACCTCAACGGGATGACCTCCGGGACAATGGTCTTTTCGGCGCCCGGTGTTCCCGGCTCCTACGACTTGAGGATGCACGACACCGACAGCGGCGGTAAGGAGGTCTCCTCGGTCTCGTTCGTTGTGAATTAGCAAAGAGGTCGCAGGGGGGGTTGGCAGGTATTTGCTACAATGGGTGGATAAGATATTGTGTTTGTGAGGGTAGGGTAAGTATTTCCTGCAATGGAGTGGGAAGGTGAGGGGGTAGGGAGATTGTTTCATGGCAGAAAATTAGGGAAGGGTAGGAAGGTGTTGTTAATAGGGGGGGAGGGTGAATATTTTGTGGGAGGGGAGGGTAGGTTGTTTTAGTGGATGGGGAGGGCGTTAATAGACAATGGGCTTAAGCCCATTGTCTGTGGGCAAAAGAACGTTTTCCCTCGCTCAAAAAATTAGTATTGTTCAGATACTCAAAATTCTGAAGAACCATATTGAAAATGAAAGCCCGGGCGGTTTCGTCCGGGCTTTTTTTACGTTCTCATAATATGCGCATAATGCAAAAAGCCCCGGCTGTATTTACAACCGGGGCTTTGGAATTAAATTCGGCGACGACCTACTCTCCCACATGTAACCATGCAGTACCATCGGCGCTGGAGGTCTTAACTTCTCTGTTCGAGATGGGAAGAGGTGTTGCCCCTCCGCTAAAGTCACCGAAAACTTATTGTCTATTGTTAAAGAACGTGGGATATTCTCCCATTACATCTTTCCCTAACTCCTGTCAAATATTTTTTTTGGCGGGAGTTCTTTGAGAATCGCATAGAGCAGTGCTAGTGGAATTAATAAGGATGGCCAAGCCTCACGGCCGATTAGTATCGGTAAGCTGAGCGCATTACTGCGCTTACACACCCGACCTATAATACCTTGTAGTCTACAAGGGGCCTT